>JBDNDI010000126.1:0-7267 GCA_046719195.1 Spirochaetales bacterium
TCTCGGGGTTCTGTTCGACTGTTAACCAATGAATATGTTACCTATCGGGGAGGGCGACAGAGCAATCAGAGGAAGGATCACAATGTAGAGTTTCTTCTCTGGATTTCCCAGCGGAGGGGAAAAAGCTCCCCTACTCGGAGAAGCCCCTCTTGGGAGCCTATCCAGGAAGGAACTCCAGAGGAAAAGATAGAAGAGATGACCGAGATAGATCGCTTGCTCGAGCTAAACCGGATCCGCCTTCTCTCGAAACGAGTTTACCGGCCTGAGGTACTCAGAGCAAGATTTTCTTCCCGCTTTATGGGCAAGGGAGTGTATCGAGTCGAGATTCCTTTACACAGAAACTGCAAAACCCTGGATTTGGATTTTTATCATCTGGTAGAGCTCAAACTTCCCGACCTAATAAGAAAGCTACCCTTAGAAGATTTACGGACGCTGCAACAGGAACTAGAAAAGGTGGTTTGCACCACCCGCATGCAAGAGGTGGAGGCTTTAGTGGGGGTGATAAAAACCCTTAACGGTAGAGAACGGGATAAGTACGTGCGGAAGCTTTTACGGGTTCTTCGAAAGCTCGCTCATCGAAAATACAAAGAACTGTTCTGGCAAGGGTTCCAAGCTACCCAACAGGTTCTGCAAAAAGAAGAGATAGAGCCCTCAAGGCCGCCGGCACAAGGAACGGCTTTTTTGTCTCAGCAGCGGGAGGAAGTTCCGAAGGCGCCCCTCTCAGTACTGCCCCTCGAGGAGGCAAGCCGAAAGGAAAAGAAGGCGCGCTGGCTAGACGAATTAGAGAAGATCCGACAGATCGCCTTGCTTAGATTCTCTAATATATAGTATTGACAATATATAAAAATATTGATATTTTCTTATCCATGCTTGATCACACGAATCGGTATGTTATTGTAGGGGGAGTAGCTGCTGGTGCTACAGCTGCTGCCCGAATCCGCAGGTTGGAAGAAAATGCTGAGATTATTGTTTTAGAGCGTGGGTCTTATGTTTCTTTTGCCAATTGTGGCCTGCCCTATCATATTTCAGGTGATATTGAAAAACGAAGCAAACTAATTCTTCAGACTCCCGAAGGGTTCGCAAGTCGCTACCGGGTTACGGTTAAATTGCATTCGGAAGTGATAGCCTTACAACCTGATCAAAAGCAGATTACCCTTGCTTCAGGAGAAACGCTATCCTACGATGCCCTGATTCTTGCCCTAGGAGGCTCGCCGGTAATTCCGCCGATTCCGGGGGTGAATTTACCTCATGTTTTTAAGCTGTGGACCATACCAGATATGGATGCCATAAATCGATATATTAAAGAAAATAAGCCCCAGCGAGCCGTGGTTGTTGGAGGAGGGTTTATTGGATTAGAGACTGCGGAGGCCTTCCTTAAACGAGGTTTACAGGTTTCGATTGTTGAGATGTTGGACCGTCTTATGCCCAATCTCGATCCTCTGTATGGACGAAAAATACAAGAACGATTTGAGCAAGAAGGAGCTAGAGTCCTTGTTAGCGAACGAGTAACAGCTATTGAGGAAAAAGAAGTCCGATTAGCAGATGGGACAATTCTTCCGGCGGATTTAGTGTTACTATCCGTGGGGGTTCGGCCAAATGTGCAAATAGCCCATCAAGCGGGTCTAACCCTAGGGGCTACCGGTGCTTTAGAGGTAGATGAGTATTTACGTACTTCCGATCCTTTTATTTGGGCTGCGGGAGACATGATAGAGGTAATGCATCAAGTATCAGGTAAAAAGGTGCGTATACCTCTGGCTGGCCCAGCAAACCGACAAGGACGTATTGCAGCTACCAATGCCGTGATTACGCTAAATCCGCAAATGGGCCTCCGTCCCCAGCCGTACAAGGGATCTCTAGGTACATCGGTAGTAAAAATTCTGGATGCCACGTTAGCCGCAACCGGGCTTTCCTTAGAGGCAGCAAAAAAAGCCGGATTCGACGCGCGGGAAGCTACCATTTTAAAGACCCACCACGTAACCTACTATCCTGGTGCCGAGGATCTTCTGCTTACCCTTATATATGACAAAGATTCGGGTAGGATTTTAGGAGCTACCGCATATGGGAAACAAGGGGTAGAGAAACGAATAGATGCTGCAGCAGTGGCCATCTATGCAGGGTTAACGTTAGAGGATCTTTCTGCCCTGGACTTTGCCTATGCTCCGCCCTACTCGGCTGCCAATGATCCTTTAAATCTTGTAGCCTTTGTAGCCTCTAACGCTCGATCGGGCTACTCTCCCTTAGTTTCTGCTGAGGACTTAGAGGGAGTAATAGGGAACAGCCGCAATGGGTTTGTAGAGGGAAAGACGGTATTTTTAGATGTTCGTACCTATGGAGAGTACAGAAAAGATCATCTTGCAGGAGCTATTCATATACCCTTAGATGAATTACGAGATAGATTCGACGAGCTATCTAGGGAAAAACCCCTTCGGATTATTTCTACGGGGGGATACGAGGGACATATCGCTTCTCGCCAGTTATTACAAAAGAACTTTAAAGATGTTGCGAATATTTCCGGGGGATGGGCAGCGTTGCGCCTTGTCCCCGGTATACCTAGGGAAAAGGAGGAAGTATGACAGGGACTTCACTAAAAGAAAAAATAAAAGCAGGCGCTTTAGTGGTGGATGTTCGTACCGTGGAGGAGTTCGAGGATGAAGCTTATCCCGGGGCCATCAATATTCCTGTGGGAGAATTGATGAATCGACTGGATGAACTGGGTCCTAAAGACCGGCCCATTATTCTATACTGTGCCACAGGTAGCCGCAGTGCCCTCGCCGCAAAACTCCTTAAAGCTTACGGATTTAGAGATGTTATTAACGCCGGTGGCTTATACGATATGCCAGAATAACGAATAATCTGAATAACCCAGGTGCTCGCTACCCTGGACAGAAGCAAGCTAACCCATTATAGTTTCTAAAAATGGAGCTATCTGTCCAGACTTTTTCAACCGCATCCTTTTATCTAGTCGGGATTAAAGGCACCGGAATGACCGCCCTAGCGGAACTCCTGATAAAGCTAGGGGCAAAGGTAAAAGGTTCTGATGTACCGGATACTTTTTATACAGATGCCATTTTAAAGGCCTTAAGAATTTCATATGTAGAAGGATTCCGGGAGGAGAACCTGGACAATTCGGTACAATATGTAATTTACTCGGCTGCCTATGATCCTGCTACCCATCCAGAGCTTGTCCGGGCTCGAAAGTTAGGCCTGCCTATCTTTTCTTACCCAGAAGCTTTAGGCATCCTCTCTTCCCTTCTGCCTTCAGCAGGTATCTGTGGCGTTCATGGGAAAACTACCACTACCGCTTTGGCTGGCACATTAGTAAAAACCACAGGGTTTGCAGGATGTGTGCTAGCCGGAAGTGCTGTATCCAATTTTGGAGACCGTTCCATCTACTTTGGGGGGCAGGATTTTTTCATAGCAGAAACCTGTGAGTACCGTCGCCATTTCTTACACTTTCATCCCCGGTGGATAGTTCTTACGAGTGTAGAAGCCGATCATCTAGACTATTTTAAAAATTACGAAGATATACTGAATGCCTTTGTAGAGTATGGAGTTCGTTTACCAGCTGGGGGAACTTTAATCTTTTGTGCGGATGATGCAGGGGCTACAGAAGCAACCGTGCGTATTCTTAATTCTCGTCCCGACATTTGGGCTATTCCCTATGGACTTAGCGCAGAGGGGCCTTACAGAATCTATGATGTAAAGACAGAGCCCGGTACTACCCGATTTCGTCTAGACGGATTTCCCCTTACCTTCAGTCTCCGGATTCCCGGACAGCATTCGGTATTAAATGCAACCGCAGCTATTGCCCTGGTGTGCACAATCCGGGAACAACTTATGCAGGAAGCAGGAGAAAGTGGTTCCTGCGCAGATGCTATAGAAGAAGCCCTGGCAGAAGGAGTCGCTGCATTTAAAGGGTCTCGTCGGCGTAGTGAACTAATCGGAGAAGCTTGTGGAATCCTAATAGCAGATGATTACGCGCATCATCCTACCGCTATCCAAAAAACTCTAGAAGGATTTAAACATTTTTTCCCCCATCGACGCCTAGTGGTAGATTTTATGTCCCACACCTATTCACGCACCAAAGCTTTGTTGGAGGATTTTGCCTCTTCTTTCACCTTAGCGGATACGGTTATTTTACACAAAATATACGCGTCTGCCCGAGAGAAGTTCGATGGATCCATTACAGGGATAGACCTGTATAAGGCAGTACAAAAGCACAAGGATACGGTGTACTATTTTGAGGAAGTTTTAGAGGCCTTACCCTTTTTGCTAGAGTATTTAAAACCTGGCGATCTGTTTTTAACCTTAGGGGCCGGAGATAATTTTCGACTTTCTCAGGCGGTTTACGCCCAGCTTTCCGAGAAAGAAAAGCAGCCATGTACAGGGGGAGCCGCATGAAGAGCATGACCGGCTATGGGTACCAGGAACATTCCAACGAAAAAATCCATTTTTCCCTAGAACTTAAGTCCTACAACAATCGATTTCGAGACATCTATATAAATCTTCCCTTATCTCTAAGTCCCTTAGAGCCCCGGGTACGGGAGTTTTTAAACCTAAGGATCGAGCGGGGAAAGGTGGAGGTTTACATTAAGATGAAGGAACTGCAGGAACAAATACAAGTCCAGGTAGACGAAGGGGTAGTTCGGGGGTATTTGCAGGCCCTTCGCACCCTTGTCTCCTATGCCGATGTACCCGAGGAAATTCGGCTTTCCCATTTTCTAAGAATGGAAGGTATATTTAAAATCGAGAAAAACTTGGATTTGGAATCCTATTGGGCAGAACTCTATCCCCTGTTAGAGAAAACTTTTATCCTTTTCGATCAATCCCGCATACGGGAAGGGGAATCTTTAGGTAGGGATATCCGTCGGCTTCTCTCTGTAATCCAGCAGGAAGTATCCTTGGTAGAAGAACAGGTTGCCACGCTAGAGCAATTTTACAAAGAAACCATTCGTAAGCGCATGGAAGAGATGTTGGCAGATCGAGTCGATGAAAACCGGATTCTTACCGAGGTAGCTCTATTACTTGTAAAGTATTCGATACAGGAAGAGTTAGTACGGATTCATTCTCACCTTGCAGCCTTCGAGGAAATTCTCTCCAGCCCTGGAGCAAAAGGTAAAAAATTAGACTTTCTTTGCCAAGAGCTTAACCGGGAAATCAATACCATCGGTTCTAAGAATGTTCTAAGTGAGGTTACCCGTTCGGTGGTGAACATGAAAGAAGCCCTGGGAAATATACGAGAGCAGATTAGGAACATTGAATGAAGATAAAGCCGGGAATTAAAATTGCTATATCCGGAAAGAGCGGTTGTGGAAACTCTACGGTAAGTCGGCTTACTGCCCAAAGGTTAGGATTACGGATGATTAATTACACGTTCCATACCGTAGCAGAAGAGAGGGGTATTGATTTTAAGGAGTTATGCCGCCTTGCGGAAACCGATCCCCAGTGGGACCTTTGGGTAGATACCCGGCAGGTAGAGCTTGCCCGGGAGGGGAATTGTGTTTTAGGCAGCCGGTTGGCCGTCTGGCTTCTAACCGATGCGGACCTAAAAGTGTTTTTAGATGCTCCCCTAGAAGTACGGGCTAAGCGAATACAGGTACGAGAGGGGGGCGAATACGAAAAGGTGTTAGCCCAAACCCGGGAGAGGGACGAGCGAGACCATGCCCGATTTTTGCGATTGTATAAAATTAACAATGATCATTATCAGTTTGTGGATTTGCTGATCGACACTACGAACTTAACCCCGGAACAAGTGGTAGACAAAATTGTAGAACGTGCGATAGCTATCTCTTAATTGCTTGGATACATAGCCCTTTGATACCAGCTGAGCTAAAAACCTGGAAAAGGGTAGGAGGTGTTAGAAGGAATGGCGAATACGCAAAAGGTGGGGAAAAGAAAAGGTAAAAAAGAAAACTTGAAAAAACTGATCGATCCCCATACTGTGGCCGTTATCGGGGCATCCCCTAAGGAAGACCGGATTGGGGGAATTATTTTAAAAGAGCTTACCCGGTCTCAGGCTCTTTTGTATCCGGTAAACCCCAAATACCAGGCTCTACGCGGAATGCGGTGTTATCCTTCGGTGCTAGCGGTTCCCGATAGAATAGATCTAGCCGTTATTACTGTGCCTGCAGCGGGTGTTCCACCCGTACTAGAGGAATGCGGAAAAAAGAAAATTCCCTATGCCATAGTGGTAGCAGGAGGGTTTGGGGAGACCGGAGAAGAGGGGAAAAAACTACAAGATCAATTGGTGCAGATCCATAATCGGTATGGAATCCGGATTCTTGGCCCTAATACTCTAGGTGTGTTCTTCCCGGAACGCATCTTTGATACAATCTTTGTCGAGCACGGAGACAAGTCCCTAGCGTCTGGTGGAGGAACTGCGGTAATTTCTCAGAGCGGGTCTGTAGGCATTGAGGCCTTGGGATTAGCAAGCAATATAGGTTTTGGGCTTCGTACCTTTGTGGGGCTAGGAAACAAGTGCGATTTAGATGAACTAGACTTTTTAAGGTATTTTGCAGAAGACCCGGGTACAAAGCTTATCGCCTTTTACCTGGAAAATATAAATGAGGGAAGACAGTTTCTCTCTACCTGCCAGGCCATAAGCCTTTTTAAACCTATTGTGGGTTTAAAAGCCGGTCGTACTGCCTCCGGAGCTTTTGCCGTTAGCTCCCATACGGGCCGATTAGCGGGAATGGATCTGGTGGTAGAAGGGGCGTTTCGGCAATTTGGAATCCTTCGGGTGCAGGATGATGAAGAACTGACCGATGCCTGTAGGGCTTTAGAAAAATGCTCTCTTCCCAAAGGAAATCGGATCGCGGTTTTAAGCCCTGCGGGCGGATATGGGGTAATCTGTGCTGATTATATAGAAACTCCCCATCCCTTAGTGCCTTTAGAAATGGCCCGCTTGTCACCAGAAACTGAAGATCGGATACGCTCAGTAACCTTGCCCTTTGCCTCCTGTCATAACCCGGTGGATATTACCGCCAGCGCTTCCGGAGAAATGTTCGGCAAGGCCATGGAAGTGATTTTACAGGATCCGGGAGTAGATATTTTAATCTGTTTAGTGTTCTGGAGTCCGCCGGGGGTTGAGGAAGATCTATTAGATATCATTGCCCATCGGGTACAGGCTACAGAAAAACCCGTATTGGTATTTACCACCTATGGCCCCTTTACCGATCGATACCTGTTAGAGTTCTGGAAGCGGGGAGTAGTGGGATACAACACTATAGAGCGTACGGTACGGGCGGCTCGGTTTTTAGTAGAAAGG
>JBDNDI010000127.1:0-7260 GCA_046719195.1 Spirochaetales bacterium
ATTCGGACGAAAGAATTTTAGAAGAAGCTCGGTATGTGTTTTCGGGTATGGTATACGGCTTTGTTTTTTCCTACACCCCGAGCGACAAGGCCCGAAGGGTAGAAGAGGAGTTCCTTCTAGAGCCTTACCATTGGATCCAGCGGGGAGACCCGAATTTCCAGGTGTTTCAGGTCCGGCGAGAAAACCAGCGAGTATTTGTTCGGGTTCGATATACCTTGAGAGACTTTCAGGAATCCTGGTACAGAGGAATGCGGTCGAATGTTCTACCTTCTGTAGCAGGTATGGGAGAAGGGCCTTTTTACCTAAGTACGGAAGGCAGAATGCAGGCTATAAAAGAAGCCATAAAAAATGCAATTCGAGAGTATGCCCGGGGGATTATGTACAATAAACCCCGCACCCTTAAAGGAATCCTCGTCCTGGATGCCGCTCCGGTTATGGGAATGGATAGTGGTATGTATCGAGCTAGGATTAGCCGGGCTTATATACGTTTAGAAGAAGTGCGTCACTATTTGGTACACTAGGTCCGGCGCTAACCGCTCTATAATACGCTAAGCTATACTGCGCTAAGCAAGCAATAATACCTTGTTCAAGCCAGAGCTAGGGAGCAATACCCTAAAGGCGTACAGGAGATGCACAACCAGCCCACCCCTTACAGTACTCTCAGCAGTTGGAAGCCAAGCATACCCGCAATTCCTGCACCGATTCCCCAAAGGATCTCTTGCAGAGAATGGCCAATTCTTTCATTTAACCCAGGATGTTCAGCGGGAAGGTAAGTTTGGGTTAAACGGTTTAGGAGTTTCGCCTGTTGCTCTACAGCTCCCCGTAATCGAAAAGCATCGTAGATTACGATTGTTGAGAAAACAAAGCTTAATGCAAATACATCCGAATCTAGACCATTTCGTAAACCAATACCTGTGGTTAGAGAAGAAACAAAGGCTGCATGAGCACTAGGGATTCCCCCTGCAGAGAAAAAGAGATATCCCTGGAACTTTTTCTCTTTTACGGAATAATACACTACTTTGTAGAGCTGGCAGGAGAGTTGAATACCTACAGCGCCAAGCAAAAGAGGTGAGAGGGAAAGATTCATGGGGTTAAGTTGTACCGATGCATAAAGTTTAATGCAAGGGCCGAAGGAGGTATCGTTTAAGGAATCTCTTGAGTAAAAGAATCATACAGGATAGTATGAGGCTGTTACCAATAAATGTGTATAAACCCCTTCCGAAATAGTGGGAGAACAATATGGGAAAGGAATTGTCCGGGATAATAGATAGCTTGCATCCCCTCGAAGTCAGGGTCTTACGTTTTTTCGAACCTGGGGCCACTTTAAAAGTTGATCTTTTACAGAAGGATCTAGGCTTTAATATAGGACAAGCCAACCAGGTGTTTAGCTGGCTGTTAGCCAAAGGCCTTTTAGAAGAGGTATCCCGGAGCAGTTTACGGTTTTTTGAATTAACCGAACTTGGCAGGGAATGGGCAGAAAAAGGAAGTCCCGAAGAACGTATTCTAAACTATGTACAAAGGCAAGGGCCGGCTACCCTGCCGGATATTGCTAACGCCTTACAGATGGATCCCAAAGATGTAGGATCCGCTTTTGGATCTCTTTCTAAAGAAGGGGTAGTAGCCCTAAATGCAGATAAGCAGGTTGTTGTAAAAGACCTTTCCCGGGCACAAAAGGTAGGAAGCTTGCGGAAAGTATTAGAGCAGGCTCGCCAGAGGGGACAATTAGAGGAGGCAGTCCTCAATCCAGAAGAACTATCCTTGGTTCAGGGTATGAGTAAAAAGCGAGGAGCTTCTGATTCTCCCTTTAAAACCGTAGAGAGAGATGTGGTAACCTACCGCCTGAAACCCGAGGTAGCTCCTCTGCAGGAAGAGGTAAAACGAAGGGGGCTTACCGGGGAAGAGGTAGGAGCTCTGACGCCGGAAATGTTGGAAAGGAAAACCTGGAAACAAGTAACTTTCCGGAAGTACAACATTAAAGCTCCTCCCACCCGAGTTATTATAGGTCGAACCAACGCCTACTGCGATTTCCTCCGCTCTGTGAAAGATAAACTCTGTTCCTTAGGGTTTGAGGAGTTCGATGGGCCTCTAGTAGAAACTGAGTTTTGGAATTCCGATGCCCTATTTATGCCTCAGTTTCATTCCGCCCGCGATATTCATGATGTGTATTATGTAAAAGAACCCACCCATGCAAAGGAAATCGAACAGCCCTATCTAGACCAGGTAGCAGCCTCGCACGAACATGGGTTTACCACCGGAAGCCGGGGATGGAATTATGCCTTTGACCGGGACTTTACCCGTCGTCTTATTCTCCGAAGCCAGGGTACGGTGCTTTCGGCTAAGCAACTTCCTAAAGCTAAGGTGCCGGGCAAGTATTTTGGTATTGTGCGTTGTTTCCGCTATGACCAGGTCGATGCCACCCATCTTTCTGATTTTTACCAGACCGAAGGGATTGTAATCGGGGAAAGTGTAAACCTAAAGACTCATCTGGGTTTTTTGCGGATGTTTGCCGAAGAAATTGCCGGAGCCACCGAGGTAAAGTACGTACCCGGGTATTTTCCTTTTACCGAACCTTCCATTGAGGTGCATATTAAACACCCTGTTCTAGGTTGGTTCGAACTAGGAGGATCGGGGATTTTCCGGCCTGAGGTTACCGAACCTTTAGGGGTACATGTGCCTGTGCTTGCCTGGGGTATCGGTATCGATCGCATGGCCCTTATGCACCTCGGGTTAAACGACCTGCGGGAGCTATTCTCTTACAACATTGAAAATGTTCGCCTGCGGAGGAGTAAGTAAACCATGCCAAAGATTGAAGTAAACCGTGACCGATTCTTCCAGCTTGTAGGTGCTTCTTACGATCTAGCTACCCTGGAAGCTAAGTTAACCTTTGCTAAAGGCGAGGTGGATGGCCTGGATGAAGCAGCAGGTGTGTTAAAACTAGAACTAAACGATACTAATCGGCCGGATCTCTGGTCTACTGCCGGATTGGCCCGGTTTTTAAAGATTCTTGATTCTTCCAAGCTTCCCTCCTATTCTTTCTTTTCCTCTGCCGGCACCTTACAGGCAGTAGGGAACCGGATAGTGATTGTGGACCCAGCCTTAAAAGATATACGTCCTTATATTGCTGCCTTTGCCGTAAAAGGACCTCCGGTAGATGAGGTAACATTAGTAGACCTTATCCAGTCTCAGGAAAAGCTCTGTGGAAATTATGGCCGGAAGAGAAAATCCATTGCCATGGGAATCTATCGTTCCACTTTAATCCAGTACCCCGTGCACTACGATGCCGTTGATCCCGAGGCTACCGCGTTTCAACCCTTAGGAGCAGACCGGGTAATGAATCTACGCCAGATCAATAAGGAACACCCCAAAGGGCAGGAGTTTGGGCATATTGTGGAAGGCTTCTCTAAGTTTCCTTTTCTTAGGGATTCGAAGGGTGAGGTGCTGAGTTTCCCGCCGGTTATTAACAGTGCCACTATTGGCGCAGTGGAGCCGGGAGATACCGAGCTTTTTATCGAGCTTACCGGTACCGATATGGATTCCCTCCTGTTAGCTACTTCCATCGTAGCTTGTGATTTTGCCGATTTAGGGTACACCATACTACCGGTAGAGGTGCGGTATCCCTACGATACCCCGTATGGAAAAACAGTGGTAACGCCTTTTTATTTTCAGAAGCCTCAACAGGTAGAGCTTGCGGCTATTGAAAAACTATTAGGGGAGTCCTTTCGCCCGGAGCAAATCACTGCTGCCTTGCTACGGATGGGTAGTCGGTCTGCTATCGAGGGGAGCCGGGTAACTTTATATCCACCGGAGTATCGGAACGATTTCCTTCATGGGGTGGATATTATCGAAGATGTAATGATCGGCGTAGGGATGGAGCATTTTAAACCGGTAACACCGACGGATTTTACTGTGGGCCGGTTAAGTGAAGCTGAGGAATTTGGTCGCAAGGTCCTTACCCTTATGGTAGGGCTAGGGTTTCAGGAGATGATTTTTAACTACCTAGGTTCCCGGCGGGATTTCATCGAAAAGATGCGGATTCCCGGAGAGGATCTTATTCAGATAGCCAACCCCATGTCGGAAAATTATGAGTTTCTCCGAAACTCCATCCTTCCCTCCCTCTTGCAAGCGGAAAGTGTCTCGGCTAGCGCTCCCTATCCCCATCATATCTTTGAAGTAGGTAAGGTAGCGAAGAAGGACTTCTCCGATGTGTATGGAAGTAAAACGTACAATAATCTAGGATTTCTATCTGCTTCTGCAGATGCTGGGTTTAATCTTATTAATGGTCAGTTGGCTGCCCTGCTGTACTATTTAAATGTGGACTACACCCTGGAAGAGGTAGAGGATCCGAGGTTTATTCCAGGCAGAGCTGCGAACGTGATGGTAGGGGGCAGGGCAGTGGGGATAATAGGAGAAGTTGCACCGGAACTACTAGAAAACTGGGGAATTGAAATGCCCTGTACTGCAGGTGAGCTATGCTTGGATGAGCTTCGATTCAATACCCCTGGCTACAAGCCTGATCCCAGGTGACAAAGGTACCTACAACTTCAAACTTAGGGTTGTTTTTAATTTCTTCATAGATCGGTCTTGATACGTACACTTCTCCCATTTCCTGGGTGTTTTTTATTTTGACAAGACGTACGTTGTCCCCTTCTTTTCCGCATACCTGTAGACCGGTGTATAGGGCTTCCAGGTAATTTTCTTGTACAAAAGGAATCCGTCCCCGGCCTAGAAACGTAGAGGTAATAACATTTTCATAGGTCGCCTGAAAGTTAATTTTTTTGTAAAGCTTTTTCGTAATAATGTCTGCTTGGCCCACGCCTATCGCATTCCCATGGGATTCTTCGGTCAGATCATCCACAATAATTACCCGGATGTTAACATTATTTTTAGGAGCTGCCCCGCGGATTCCTACATCGCCTGTTACATTGGGGTCTATACCTACTCCACTGATGTTTTTTCCCATCTCATCGATGCAGAGGATGTCAATATCAGAAACTGGAAGTTGAGCAATGTTCTCTTTCGATATTTGTAACAGCTTTTTCTCTTCTTCGTAGAACTCGCTAGCCTTTAGGGCTTTGATTATCCTGGTTTTATGGTAGGGATTTTCTACAAGGGCAAAACCCGCTTTAACTCTGGCTTGTTCAATAATTCTTTGTGCTGTAGGGACAAGTAATTTTTCTAGTCCGTAAACCCCGAACTTATGGATTTCTAGAGCTAATGCATGTTTTCCAAGCCCAATGCAGCACATTTTAATTAACCCGCTTTCAATTTCTGCAGTAAAATCGGTATGGGCCTTTATGCGATTTACTATAAGGATGCTGTCGCAGGCATAAGCGTGTTTATCTACGTATACTTTATTTTGCAATCTGGAAGAATCTAACTCCACTACTTCCATAGAGGAGATGATGGGGGCTCCCATGGTTTCTTCGGTAATTCCGTAACTAGCTAGTACCTCTTTCTGCCCTTCGGCAGTAGCTCCTCCGTGGCTACCCATAGCAGGGATAATAATCAGTTCAAATCCCTTTTCTTTAAAAAAGGCCACGATAGTTTTAACAATCCGAGCTAGGTTGCTAATGCCCCGGCTTCCCACTCCAAGAGCGATCTTTTTATCTCCCTTAAAAAGGGGGAGAATCTGCTCGCATTCTTGCTTAACTTTGGCTTCGATATTTTCAATATGGGTATCATCTAAAATCTGTCGAATCTTAATAAGTTGAGGTAACTTTTTCATTTACCCTCTCCAGCAATATAGGGAATCGTCTGCGGTCCCTCCGGGATTACACATATAGTAGCCTCTTTGCCTAGGGGATGCAAGATTTCCGCAAGTCTAGATTCAATGTCTCTACAAGGCAGCATAAAACCTTGAGCTATTTGTTCATCCGTAAGGTTGTGACTGTAAAAATGCACAGTGGCTTTTAAACAGATTAATGCATGAATATGAGCTTGCCACATGTCGTGCATAACAAAGCTCGGGTTTCGAATTTTCTCGAGTAATTCCTGAGGGCTTTTTGCTGACCTGAGTAAAGCTCCGTACTTCCCATGGTCCGGAATTCCATCCCAGCATTCAGCTGCGATGACAATGTGTCCGCCTTGTTTTACAATTTGGGCTGCAGCGCTCATTCCTTTCACTGCCTGATACATGTTGAGGTCTAAGGGATAACCAGAATTACTGGTTATTACTACATCGAAAGGAGCACGGACCGGGGCCATAGCGTGTTCCTTTACATACGCACATCCTAGCCTGTGAGCTTCCAAGTAATCCCCTGCAAATACTGCAGTAATCTCCTTATTTTTGTTAAGGGCTATATTTAGGAGAAAACTAGGATGGGCAAATCCTGCTGCTTCTGTTACTTCTTCCCACAAGGGGTTTCCTTTGGTAATGCCCCAGGTAGCCTTCGGATGATCCATATGAGCAGCACTGTGATTAGCTTGTACCGTTTGAAGGAGGGCAAGCCCTGGCATAATGGCTTTGCCGCCGCCGGAAAAACCAGCAAAAAAATGGGGTTCAATAAATCCTGTTAGTATTTTGATATCGCAGTCTAAAAAATCTGAAAGGATATAGATTTTATTCCCCCTTTTTGTGGTACCGATATAGCGGTGGGATTCTGGATCTTCGCATTCGTTTTGAACGATTCGGTACTTACCCACAATCCCAGGGCCAAGGATCTTTTTTATTTCTTCCTCGGTGTTCAACCGATGAGTACCTGTAGCGTTGTATAAAGTAATTTGGGACGGGGGAACATGGCTCAGTTCCGCAAACAGTGCGGGTAGCAGAATATCATAAGGTGTTGCCCTTGTAATGTCACTGAATACAATACCTACTCTATCTGTTCCTTTCACAAGTTCTTTTAAGGGTTTTGTACCTATGGGCGCTTGTAAAGCGGCTCGCACTTTATGGATAGGGTCGGGTAAGCCTGGTTCGAATTTAGGTTCAATAACCTCAATGGAATAGTTGTCAGGAAGTTTTATTTCTAACTTCCTTTTTCCATAGGAAAGATAAACTTTCATAATGTGCCTACTACTATGATTGAATAATTTTTTCGAATTGACAAGATCATATTCCTGAATTAAATGGAGTTATGGAACCCAAAGATGCTCTTCGAGTGCAACAGTCGTTTTTAAGTGGTCCAGAGAAACGATTTTTAGAAGGGTGTGCAAGGCGATTGCCGACAAAAATTCTACCTGATCACCTTACCTGGTTTGGATTTGTTGGATCCCTTATGGCGGGCTCAGCTTATGTTTTAACCAATTGGAGCAAGGCATATC
>JBDNDI010000128.1:0-7249 GCA_046719195.1 Spirochaetales bacterium
TTTCTTAATTTGGTTTTAGAAGGGAGAGACAAAAGTTTCAACGGAGAAATCATAGGTTTAAAAGGAACGTTTAAGAAAATCGTACAACTCTTCTATAGAGAAGGGAATATGAAAGAGGGAAGAACCCTCAAGGGCTGCTGCAGCTTCTGCTGCTTCCACCAATTTGGGAAGTTTTAGATCAAAATCCCTTAAGCGTGAAGGAAGACCTAATAAGGCTAGGCTTCTTCTAATTTTAGAAGAGAATGCACTAGCAGCTTCCTCTGCAGTTAAACCAAAGGTATCTTCTCCAATGAGTTTTGCTGCTTTGGCAAGATGTTGCGGGTGACTATCTTCGTATAAGTCCGCTAAATGGGGCAAAAAAACCGTACCTATCCAAGATTTGGGTATACCAAACCGGTAATAGATAGTGTGAGTTAAAGCTAGGGCAGGTCCAAAACGCAGGTTAGCATAACCGAGAGCGGATAAAATGCCTCCTTGTGTGGCTTTCACTCGTGGCTTTAAACTTTTTTCTCCTGCCAACATACTGTCTAAAGCTTCTCCTAGATGGATTAAGGCACCTCGAAATTGGTTTTCGGAAAGAAAATTCGATTCAGTACTTAAATACCCCTCAAAAGCATGAAGTAGGCTGTCTATTAGTAAGGTTGCCGCATATTTTGAAGACAGCCCCCCCATTAGGGCAGGGTCAATTAATACACCCCGGTACATTCCTTCAGGCAATAAGGGGGTTTTTATAGAATTTTTTAAGAGATCTACTTCTAAAAAAGTATTGCGGAACAGAAAAGGGAACCGTAAAACTGTAAGTATTTCTAAGTAGGTGGCCCGCTGTGCTTCCTGTGTTTTACCGTTTTTCCTGTATCGGAAAGCAACCTCCCGACCAGATTGTAGGGTGCTTCCACCTCCCATGGCAATAATAAACTCAATGCGGGAGGTCTGGGCAAGGTCTACAGTGCTAGCAAGGGTACCAGAATGGAGATCGTCTATTAAAATTGTTTGGATACCTTTGCGATGTAAGGAATCAATGACACTCTCAATGGATCTATTCTCATGCAAGTTGTAGTCTGCAAGAAGCATAGCCCGTTTTCCCAAATTAGCAGAGATATTCCCCACCAGGTTTAAAACATCACTACCAAAGTATAAAGTGCCTGGAATTTCAAAAATTACCTCTGCCATTTGTTTCCTCTATGCTCTTTTTAAAAAAAAAGCAGAGATCACCATCTCCGCTTGCATTTAGTAGATGAACAGACTTAGAGTTTGAAGAGATCCATTATGCGATCGGCAACGGTTTCGATTACCTTTTCGTTTAGGTAATTTGGATCTTCTAACTTTTTCTTTACTTCAGCTATACGGTCTTCCCGCACATCGGGAACGGACCGAAGATTTTCTAGGGCTTTGAATATTTCTGCCTTTTGTTTAGCTTCTTCGGAGACATCAATAGAATCTTTTCCTAATGTGGTATCAGCCTTAGATACCTTTCCCGTCTTGTTGTAGTTGGAGATAGGTCCTGTGGGTCCAAGTCTCTCGATAGTCATTCTTAAAGCCCTTCCTTTAGCTCTACCTTTATATCGGCATAGCTGACTTCAATTTTAACTCTTTTTCCTGCAATATACAAGTATGGCAAACTCCCCTTTTTTCTTTTCTGGATGTTGGGAAAACCAGGAAAGAATAGAAGCAGGGGTTCCTTCCAAGTATTCCTCGTGTATCTTCGTCATTTCCCTGCCCACAAAGATAGTATGTTCTGGCGCTAATTCTAAAAGTTCCTTTAGAAGTTTTTCCACCCGATGGACAGATTCATAGAGAATAAACGGCTCGTTCCTATTTAGTAACTCCTGAAGTCTTTTCCGACGTTTCCCTTGTTTAATACCTAAAAATCCCTCTAATAGAACAGAGGAGGCTGTAAGTCCAGATACGCTAAGTAGAGTTGCAAAGGCAGAGGGCCCGGGGATAGGCACTACTGGCAACCCTTCTTCTCGGATCCTACCTACCAGCCGAGCCCCAGGGTCACTAATACCCGGCGTACCTGCGTCACTTAAATAGGCTACTTGCTTACCAGCGCGGAGGAATTGAAGAATTTTTTCCGCACTAGCCCGTTCGTTATGTCCGTGGCAACTTAATAACGGCTTCTTCAGAGAAAAAGCATTAAGTAATTTTGCACTTCGTCTCGTATCCTCACAGGCAACAAGATCCACAACATTGAGAGTTTCTAAAGCCCGTAAGGTAATGTCTTGAAGATTTCCTAAAGGAGTGGCGATAATATACAATGTTCCCACAGGAAAAACTTTACTTTACTAGATGGCTCTCCTGCAAGAGGTTGTATAGACGCCTCTAATAGAATTCATATACCCTATTACTATGGTGTATCTCTGGTTAGGAGCCTTAGCTATAATCCTTTCTTACCTATTTCTTTCATTACTAGGGAAAGGAGATTTTTACGAAAATGAAAAATATCAGTTTAAAAAAAAGGTTAATAAGCAGGACAGCTCAAATCGAAAGTCTTCCTGGATACAGCCCTGTCCTCTATGTGGCTATCCTTTAAGAAGGGGAGAGCGTATTAAGTCAGTGGTGTTTAAAGGAGGATATGAAGCGGGAGGGGTAAAAGAACAAGTATCGCACCTGTTTGGTTGCCCCTACTGTTTACCGGCTAATTCTGACTACAAAAGAAGATGCCCGGTTTGTAACCAAATTTTACCCTCCGATGGGTATCTTATTGCCCGTTTTTTTACCCGTAAAGGCCAACAGAAACACCATGTACATGTATTGGGTTGTACAGAATGTAGAAAAAAACACCGCCCTTTTAAAGGCGGTGCATGATTAGGCTCTTTCCGTTTAGAGGTTTAAGCGGTTTTAACCTAGGTTGAACCCCTCTCCCTCTAGCTTGTTAGGCAATTCCTCCTGCTTCTATTAATTGCTCAGTACTTACAATAGGGCCATACTTTTCTTTCAACTTTAATAGGCCCGCTTTTTGTTCATCGTAAATTTCAAAGATCCGCTTGGGGCAATCCTTTTCTTTAGCGTATGCTTCTTTCTGAAGGTCTATTCGAGCAACTATGTTATCGATATAGAAGGAAAATTGCTTATCGTACAGATCTTTGGTGTATTCCTTATTGATAGTTTCTTTAAAAATTTGCTTTAAATCTTCAAACAGAGGAATAAACCCAATGGGTGTGGATATGGCTTTTACTTCGTTATGCGCTCGTCTTTCCAACCAGGTAAGCCAGGGGCGTACGTCCCGTTTTTCTCCTAATAAACGCTTATCTCCAGGTTCTCCGCCTCGAGCCCCATGGGTTAGGAAGTAGTTCAGTCCAGCCATGAGAGGTTTATGGACCAGCTTTTTTGAATTGAAAAATTTAAACTGGGCATCCATATAGTCTGCCAATGGTCCGGGCGTAAAGGGAGCGTTAGCCCAGGGCTGCCGGTTTACTCCTTTTGCACCTACTTCGGTGGCAGTAGCTGCGGAAAGGATCGATGCCCCAATAGCCACTCCATGATCCGGAGTTTTCGCTACCCATACAGGAGGCATGGTATCCGAGTCCCTTCCAGAATAGGTAATAACTTTGATGGGAAGACCCGCAGGATCTATTGCAAGTTGTTTATTGTAATTTTCTATAACATTGCAGGAAAGAGTAATTCGAGCATTGGGGTTCGACATGGGAATAGGCTTGCCGTTCTCATCGGTCTTTCCCGGCCACCACTCGCCAAGGTAGTTTCGGCCATGCTGAGGAATAGTCTCCCCATGCCCGGTCCAATGGGGTACACCCTCATCGTCTATTAGAACATTGGACCAGATTACTTCTGCAGGAATAACCCCACGTAAAGCCTTCATAAGGAATGGATCCCCTTCCCAGTTGACATCCTCTACAATACCAAAGATACCTATTTCCGGATTAACAGCCCGCATGGTACCGTCTTTCTCGATCCAGATTTGCGCTAGATCGTCTCCGATAAAGTCTGTTCCTACCATTGCAGTGGTGGTTTTCCCACACCCAGAAGGTGCTGCTCCGGCAAAGAAGGTTTTACGTCCCCCAGGGCCTGTGAGACCGGTGATAAACATGTGCTCGGATAACTGGTCTTCCGGGCGGTAATAAGTGCAGAGATCTACCGCAAAACGGTGGTTTCCCTTCTTTAACATAAGGGTATTCCCTGCGTAGGTACAAAACATTGAAAAAGTAGTAAACCAGCTTCGATCCATGAAGATACGAGCTTTCGGTATGTCTTCGCTTTTAAAGCGGCCATAGCTGTGGGTGTTCATAAAGAATACCCCTGCGCGTGCTACTTCCTGGTCAAAATGATCAAAGACAGGGTAATACAGGATGTTACCGGAGTGGACAACATACCAAGAATCGGTAACCATAATGGCTGGTATAGCTGCTTTTGCTCCTACGGGTCCCCGGTTCCAGAAGGAAACCGTCATGGTTTTACCCTTCATAATGTTGGGATAGTGCTCTTTAATGTACTCGTATGCTTCTTTTCGGAGCATTTTTTTTGATAGAACTGATACATCCTCATCTTCATTTACAATGTAGAAAGTTTTGTCTACCATCCGACCTTGATCTTCCGGTAAATCGAAGTGACAGGTATGCATAGGTAGTTTGAGCTTGAACTCTTCGTTCATTTTTAGAGCCATTTCCCGGGCATGCTGAATATCCTCAGGAGAACAAGAATTGATCCAAACAGTATCCGGGCCCATAAGGGTAATGGCATTGGCAATTTTTATCAGGGCTTCTTCATTTTTTATTTTACCAATCTTTTCTAGGTTAGATTTGTCCATTTTTTGGGAAAAAATTTGTTTTGCTTCTGCTAGGGTTTTTACTCCCCCAAGGTCGGAAAGAATTTCTACGCCTTTCCTCAGTTCCAGTTTCATGCATTGCTCCTCTGGATTTTTATTTTTTTGTTCAGCAAGATGTAACGATGCCCCACACCACGGTGGTTGCTTGGGTATAATATTAAAATACAGGAGCTAAGTCAATAGAAATAGAGAGCTTGTAGTTACTTTTTTAAATATTTATACGAAAATAAATATAAATCCGAATAAAAATAAAAAATCGGTTTCCTACCGCCTGAGATGGCGTATTCGGAAACCGATTTTTCTTTTAGGCAACTCAGAATTGTATTATGGTTTCTCCTTTACATAAGCTTGGGAACTAAGGAGAGTAAAACCCCTGCGGCAACAGCCGAACCAATTACCCCGGAAACATTAGGTCCCATTGCATGCATAAGGAGGTAGTTCTTTGGATTTGCTTCCTGCCCCATCTTGTTAGCCACCCGGGCTGCCATAGGAACAGCGGATACTCCCGCAGCTCCGATAAGGGGATTGATGGGGGTTTTGGAAAACTTGTTCATTAGTTTGCCGAGTAATACTCCCCCGGCTGTACCCACGGCAAAGGCAAAAAGACCTAGCAAAAGCACACCAATAGTTTCCCACCGTAGGAACTTGTCGGCGGATAGCTTTGAACCAACCGAGAGACCTAACATAATTGTAACGAGATTAATTAGCTCATTCTGCGCTGCTTTGGAAAGACGTTCCGTTACACCACATTCCCTTATTAGGTTGCCAAACATGAGGGCTCCCATTAGAGGGGTGGCACTAGGAAGAAGTAGAATGCAGATGCCTAATACTAGAATTGGGAAAAGAATTTTTTCGGTTTTGGAGACGTGTCGCAACTGCTCCATCTTTATTTCCCTCTCGTGTTTGGTGGTAAGTAGCCGCATTATGGGAGGTTGAATAATAGGTACTAGGGCCATGTAAGAATAGGCGGAAATGGCCACAGCTCCTAACAACCGGGGAGAAAGGCGAGAGGCGACAAAAATTGCAGTAGGTCCGTCTGCCCCTCCTATGATTCCAATAGAGCCCGCATCAGCAAGGTTAAAGTCGAATCCTAAAAATTTAGTCATAGCTAAGGCTCCCAAAAGAGCAGTAAAAATACCCAATTGAGCAGCTGCTCCCATCAGGGCAGTTTTGGGGTTAGCAATTAAGGGGCCAAAGTCGGTTAAAGCTCCAACCCCCATAAAGATAAATAGGGGGAAGAGACCACTCTCTATTCCAAACGAATAGATCTGGCCTAAGAACCCTCCTACTGTCTGATGAATTACCTGCTGCGTGTTGGGATCCAGCACAAGCTCCGGGAGTCTAGCTATTTCTGCTAAGGGAATATTGGATAGTATTCCCCCAAAACCAATGGGCAATAGGAGAAGTGGCTCGAACTCTTTCTTAATAGCTAAATACACAAGAATAAGAGAGATAAAGATCATAATTATCTGGCCGGGATCGAAGGCAACAATCCCGGTAGTACGTAGAATTTCGTGGACAACTTCGATTAGAGACATAGCCCCTCCTACTGGCGGATAATGGCCAGAACTTGACCGGTTTTTACTTGGGCACCCTGATTCACTCGCATTTCTGCAATAGTGCCGCTGGCAGGTGCTTTTATGGGGGTTTCCATCTTCATGGATTCTAGTACAATTACAACCTCACCTTCCTGTACCGGTTCTCCCACCTGTTTGGGTACCCGGAGGATTATACCTGGGAGGGGAGCATCTATCTCTACGGTTGCACCGGTAGCGGTTGCAACCGCAGGGGTCACAGGTGCCGCAGATGCGGTAGGTGTTGGCGCAGGAGCACCTGTAGTGTGGGTAGGAGCACCCCCTTCTTTAACGGATATAGCATAATTTACTCCATTTACCACGGCTGTATCTTCTTTTAAAGACACAACATAGGGTTTACCATTGATGGTAACAGTATATAAGGAAGGAGTCTTGGGTTTGGCAGCCTCTTCTTTGTGTTCTTCTTTTTTCTTTGCCTCTTTGCGTACTCCAATAGTGGCCTTACCTTGTAAGAAAAGTATACCTTTTTCCCGGCAGGTAGCTGCAATAAATACGTTTTCGTCGGTAATAGGCAGCCCTGCCTCTTTTAACATAGCTTCTGCTGCTTTTCGACCTTTTTTCGGATCCTTATCATTAATATCCACTACCAATTCCGTAGTAGGTTCTAATCCGAGCTGTTCTTTCGAAATCCGAACAACTTCCGGATCAGGCTCTACAGGAGTCTTCCCGAAATACCCCAAGACCATTTTACCGTAACCTTCTGCTATCTTTTTCCAGGGACCGAACATTACGTTATTAAAAGCCTGTTGAAAATAGAACTGAGAAACTGGCGTTACCGAAGTTCCGAACCCTCCTTTTTGTACCGCTTCACCCATTGCAGCGATTACTTCGGGGTAGCGGTGCATGAGGTTGTTGTCCCGCATCATCTGGG
>JBDNDI010000129.1:0-7231 GCA_046719195.1 Spirochaetales bacterium
CGATCTCCGGTTCTTTCTTCGGGTTCCCCTTCCCAAAGAGGGCGGTATAGTCGATTTGCTATTTATCCTGTACTACTCCATCCGTTAATGGGAGGCTTTCCATGAACTTTCTACATTCATTAACTGCCTTCTTCAGCTATCTGCTAACCACTCTCACCTCCCCCTCTACTGTTCTCCTTTTATTCGGATCTACTGTACTCGGAATCTTGTTCGGTGCCTTACCGGGTCTTACAGCAACTCTAGGTGTTGCCTTGCTTACCACCCTAACTTACAGCTTAGATACCGGCCCGGCTCTTGTAAGCCTTCTAGGTATCTATGTGGGAGCCGTGTACGGCGGTTCCTACGGCTCTATTATGATCAACATCCCCGGGACCGCAGCAGCAGCAGCTACAGCGCTGGATGGTTATCCGAAAGCTCTAAGGGGAGAAGCGGGAGTGGCTCTAGGTCTTACTACTACCGCCTCCTTCATCGGAACTACCGTAGGTATGCTCTTTGTTGTTATTTTTACACCCATAATTTCCTTCATTGCTTTGCAATTTACCTCTTTCGAATTCTTTCTACTAGCCTTCTTTGGAATCCTCATCAGCGGATCCATATCAACACCCGATCTAGTTCAAAAAGGGTGGATGGCAGGTTTCCTCGGACTGTTCCTCGCCCTTGTAGGAAGAGATCCCTTGCAATTCTTCCCGCGATTTACTCTTGGGTTTCCCCAGTTAGAGGGAGGAATTGAAGTAGTTCCCGTATTAATCGGAGCTTTTGGGATTCCTCAGATTATTCAGGTATTGAAAGATAAATTCATTACTGCCAAGCCTCAGCAGGTAGGCCGGATTGTTCCTTCCTGGAACAAAATCCTTCACAATCTCCCCCACATTATCCGTAGTGCGCTTATCGGTGTAGGTATTGGTGCGGTTCCAGGGATAGGTGAAGACATTGCTGCCTGGGTATCGTATGGAACAGCGAAAAATACATCGAAAAATCCTAAGGCTTTTGGCACAGGTTGTGATGAAGGCATTATTGCCTCAGAAACCGCCAACAATGCATGCATTGGGGGAGCCATGATACCCCTTCTATCCTTAGGGATTCCAGGAAGTCCTCCAGCAGCTATGCTCCTCGGTGCCCTTCTCCTCCATGGTATTGCACCCGGGCCCATGCTCCATGTAGAAAAACCCGATTTTGTATTCCAGGTAAGCGCTATTTTACTGCTAGCCTCTGCGGCCATGTACATCTGTGGTATTCTTCTTGCTCCACAGGTAGTCAAACTTTTACGTGTACCTCCCTCTCTCTTTATGCCTATTGTGGCTGTATTATGCCTCATTGGATCTTACGCTTTAGGGCTAAAAATCTTTAACCTCTATCTGATGGTACCTATCGGAATATTAGCTTACTATATGGGCGAATTGGGGTATCCGATTCCACCTCTAGTCATCGGGGTTATTCTCGGTACCATGGCCGACGAGAATCTAAGAAGAGCACTGATGGTGTCCCAGGGCAGTTTCCTTCCCTTTATTACCCGACCCGTAGCTCTAATTTTGGTAATTGTAATTTTGGGAACCCTTATAACCAGTACAGCCACATTTAAAAAGCTCAAAGCCCGCTGGTTTTCTCAAAAAATAAATCCTGTTTCCTAGGGGCCTTCTACTGCTCGGCCTGCACGGGGCTCCTTTCCTTTACATCTCCGGGCGCCCAAAGCAAGGGGCTCCCAAAACAAGCGAATGTATACTAAGTAAACGGATCTAAATAGCCAGGCCCCCTACCTACATGCAAGAAAAGGGGGCCTCCTTTAGTAAAAATAAAAGGAAACGGGATCAGGTACCTTTACTTTTCCAACGAATTTTAAGAAAATTACTAACCCCTCAGGGATGGAAAAAAAATCAAAAATCTGCGAAAATACCTACTATGAAATTCTCGCGGAAATTACGGTTATCTTTTTGGGGTATAGTCCTTCTATTTTCGCTTGTTGGGGGACTAAGCATCTGGAATTTACTTCGAGTAAATCAGGCTTCCCATCACATTATGGAAACAGGGACTATTAATACGAATTATGTCTCGGAATTAATCGAAAAGTTTCTCCTATACAAAAATCTCGAACTAAAACACCTCCTCTCCACCAACCCTACTGACATGGAATCCTACGACCGGCAAATGGAATCCATTTGGAAAGAACTCCTTAATACACACTCTATTTTGGAGAAAGCCCCTCTTACAGAAATAGAACAGACCCTACTAAATGCATTTCGGCAATCTTTAGATAGCTATCAACCTGCCCATGAGCAGATTATGCAACTCTCTTACAAACTAGATACCGGAAAAGCGTCCCTTTTGATCGCCCTTAATTCTCTAGATCCCTTAAGCGAACAAACCTTAAAAATACTTTCCGATCTTAAGCAAGCTGCCCGCTCTGCAGCTAAAGCAGCCGTGGAACAGGCCAACCGAATTTTCCGTTTTTCTCTCTTCTCTTTGATAGGTACTTTAGCCATCATAATTTTCGCTACTTTAGGCCTAAGTAACTACCTAATTCGCACTCTTATGGTCAACTTACAAAAAGGTATAGCCTTCGCATCTTCGATTGCATCAGGGGATCTTAGCCAGCAATTGGAAACAGGATCCGATCCGGAATTAGGCGCCCTTATAGAGGCTTTAAATCAGATGGCTAAACGGCTGAGCGAATTAATTGTGGAATTAAAGAAAAAAATGGATACCTTATCTTCTGTGGGAAATCACCTGAAAGAAAATATGGATACTACAGCTAGCTCAGTAAGAGAAATCCTGTTGAACGTAGAAAAGATCCGGGAAGGCATCGAATCTCAGTCTGCAGGAGTCACTGAATCTTCCAGCGCCATGGAACAAGTACTGCATAATCTGCAATCCCTAACTCAACAAATCGGTCAGCAAGCCTCCGCTGTTACCCAATCTTCTGCAGCTATTGAACAGATGGTTTCTAACATTCGGTCTGTCACCAACCATGTGGAGCGTATGGGTTCAGATTTCACCGATCTAGTACACGCAGCCCAACAAGGTAAAGAAAAACTCCATATTGTGAACACGCAAATAGAAGAAATTTCCAAGCAGTCTTCTAAATTACTTGAAACGAATGCCATTATTGCTACCATCAGCGCGCAAACGAACCTTCTTTCCATGAACGCGGCTATCGAAGCTGCCCATGCGGGAGAATACGGGGCTGGATTTGCCGTAGTGGCCGATGAAATACGAAAACTCGCCGAATTATCCGCTACCCGGGCAAAAGAAACAAAGCAGGAGCTTCGAGGGGTTATTGATGTCATATCGACGGTTGTAAACTCCTCCTCTGAAGCTGCGGTCGCCTTCGACCAAATTTCTAGAAAAATTCAAGATTTGAACAACCTGGTGTACCAGATTAAAAACTCTATGATCGAACAAAGCTCAGGCAGTAAAGAAGTTCTCTCTGCCTTATCTAGCATTAATCAAATTACCTCCCAGGTTCAGGGAGCTTCTTCAGAAATGGAAAAAGGTTCCTCAGCCGTATTAACCGAGGTTGAGGATCTAATTCGGCAAACAGAATTACTCAGAAAGAGTATAGATGATATTGCCCAAGGTGCAGGATCGATCCAGCAAGCGGTATCTGCGGTACAGGATCTATCTACTCGCACAAGCAACCTGATTCAGGAAGTACACAAAGAAACCGGGGTTTTTAAGATAAATGAAGAAAGATAAACTAGGGATTCGTTTGAATGGAATATGATATTTTCAGAGTACTAGATAAAACGGAACTTTTTTCGGGCTTAACGCAAGACTCCATAACAAAAATAGCCGGGCACTTAAAGAAAATAAAGTTCGAAAAGGGAACCGTCATCTGCCGCGAGGGAGATCCCGGCGACAGCATGTTTGTCATTTTAAGCGGACAGGTAGCAGTAGTCCGAAATATGGGCTGGGGGGAACGGCAAATTAGCCGGATGGGACCCCACGAAATATTTGGAGAAATGTCCCTAATAACAAATGAGGTTCGTTCAGCTACGGTTAAAGCTTTAGAGCCTACAGAATGTTTAGAACTGGATCATGCTAGTTTTGATGCTCTTCTCGATACAGACCCGGTGTTTGCCCAGCGAATCGCAAAGGTGATGACAAAACGACTTTCATCCTTAACCCAAAAAACCTCGGATGAATTATTAGGTGCTTACAGGGCTCTTATGTTTGCGATCGCAGATCTTACCGACTCCCGGGATCCGGAAACCGGAGCTCATCTGGAACGTACCCGTAATTACTGCGTCTTACTAGCGGAGAAGGCTTCCCAGCATCCTCACTATACGGGAAAGATAACTCCTAGTTTTATCGAGGGGATCTACCACGTTTCTCCTCTCCACGATGTAGGCAAGGTCGCCATACCGGATGCAATCTTATTAAAACCCGGTCGGCTTACTCCGGAAGAGTATGAGATCATGAAAACCCACACAACCGCAGGTGCTGACGCTTTTCGTAAAGCCTTAGAACAGTGTGATACAGAGCTGTTCCGCATGGCCTACCGCTTATGCCTGCACCATCATGAAAAATGGGACGGCACTGGGTATCCAGCAAAACTGTCCGGTGAAGCTATACCGTTGGAAGCCCGCATAATGGCTTTTGCCGATGTGTATGATGCCTTACTTTCCAAGCGGGTTTACAAACCCGCTTTAACCAAAGAAGAAACCCGAGAAGAAATCCGAAAATCAGCTAGCACTTTTTTCGATCCTGTAATGGCAGAAGTAATGTTAGAGAATATTACTCTATTCGAGAGCATCTATGATCGGTATAAGGAGTGAACATCAGGATGAAAGTCCTGATCCTCGAAGATGAAAAATCTTTAGCCCGCATCCTAGAGGTGGAGTTACGCTTCAAGGGATGGAAGTTGAAATCGAATATACCGGTAAATCTGGCTTACTTCGAGCCCTAGAAGGAGACATAGACCTTCTTTTGTTAGATTGGATGTTGCCTGATTTAGAAGGGATAGAAGTGTGTCGTCTTCTTCGAAGCAAAGGTATGACCTTACCCATTATTATGATTACCGCCAAACAAGGAGTATCCAACGAAATAGAGGGACTTCATGTAGGGGCAGATGACTATATCGTAAAACCTTTCGATATGAAGCAACTTCTAGCCCGAATCGAAGCAGTAGTTCGACGGACACTACGGGAAGGAAGCCCTGGCACAAAGATCGTGCACGGAAATCTGGTAGTGGACACAGAGGAGCATCGGGTAGCAGTGGAGGGAAGACAGGTACATTTAACCCGCAAGGAGTATGATATCCTTCTCCTGTTGCTACAGAACCGAGGAAAAGTCGTTTCGAAAGAAAAAATTTTCCAGTTAGTTTGGGGGCCAAACGTGCATTTAGAAGAAGGAGTGCTTTCGGTTCATATTGCTTCTTTAGGAAACAAGTTAAAGGGAGTCTGTATCGAGAATGTAAGAGGTATTGGTTACATGATTCCTCGATTCCGCTGAAAAAACGATTTCTAATTTATTTAGGCATTCTTGCCGTAATAGCTTCCTCAGTTTCAATTTTTGCTTCAAGGTTTGCTGTACACCGTACAGTAGAACGGCTTGTGCTCCAACGGGCGAAAGAAAGGCTAGAACTTATAGTCTGGGGATACGGATCTCCTTCTTCAAATATAGATGTGTATTCATATGTAGACTTCGATACAGAAGTTTTAGTGGTGGAAAAAGACAGGATGCTTGTATTCCAGTATGGCACTGCTTGGTTGGACCTCACCTCTTCAGAAGTTACGGTTCTTCGTAAACAATCCGGTTCTTTTCACTTTTCCCTATATGTAGACAAAGAACGTACTCGTTTACAGTATTTCTCTTTTGCAAACGTTACAATTCTTATTACCGTATCTGTCTTTATAGCGTTTTTCTTCTTATTTGGCTGGTTCCTTTTAAGAAAAATGGTGGACCCCGTCAGCCATTTGGCAAGAACGATGGTTTCTATCACTTCCCGTAACCTGTGGGTACGCCTTCCCTTACCCAAGAGAAAAGATGAAATCGGACAGCTTATCCGCTCCTTTAATACTATGATGGATGAGATAGGAAAGGCGTATGAGCTTCGACTACAGCACGTAGAGGATGTGATCCATGATATTGTGACACCTGTGCAAATCCTTGAAGGATACCGGCAATTAATCGAACGGCACGGTAGAACCGAAGAATTAGTATCCGAGTTTCTAGAAGTATCCCAGGTAGAACTTCATAAATTGCGGAAAATGGCCCTTTCCTTAAAGGATTCTATGAGAGAAGAAAAAAAACGTAGCTTGGAATGGGTGGATGCTAGTAAGATTACCGAAAGAATCCTTCAGGCATATCAGGAACTTCATCCTCATATTTTGTTTCATAAAGAAGTCGCCTCCGGAGTTTTACTCCCCATTGATCCCCTAGATCTTGAACGAATGGAACATATTCTTTTAGATAATGCCGTGAAATATGGGGGAAAAGAAGTGTGGATCCGCTTGGTTCCAGGAGAATTGAGCATCCAGGATCTGGGACCGGGTATTCCTCAGCAGGAACAAGAACGGGTGTTTGAGCGGTATTATCGTTCTGAAACTGCTAAACGCACTAGGAAGGGAAGCGGCATCGGTCTTTCCATCTTAAAGCGATTCGCAGAAGAGTATGGCTTTTCCGTTGAAATAGAAAGTGATAGCGGAAAAGGATGCCTTTTCCGCCTCCGTTTTCGCTAATTATTCTAGGTTCTGCAAAAGGTCAAGCGCTGCTGTATAAGTTTCAGTTCCTGTAGCTTTCCGGAACTCAGCCTTCGCATTTTCAAGTATCGTGGGGTTGCTCAACAGGTCGAATACCGTACCTGCCAAAACTTTAGCAGCAAAAAGCATTCCTTTCATGCCGATTGAAGACCCTGAAGCGGCTGTAGCCTGCCAAGTATGGGATCCGATACCTATAGGATAGGTAGCTGTATTGATCTGGGCTGTCGGAGTCAGGTGGGACACATCCCCCACGTCGGTAGAGGCAGGAATCGTCCATCCTCGTCCCCAATACCCCACTCCTCCGTGAACCGGCCTAGAAAGGAGCTGATCCGCTGCTGCCGGATCCAAGCCTAATCCGATGAGGGTATTCCGTTTCTGATCTTCCGAAAGGGTCGAAGCTAATTTCCTAGCGAACTCTAGTTCTTCAACATCATAATTGGGAAGGGCAACAGTTTTTAGATTCTCATACAGCTGATCAGAAAGGACAGAATTCGGGAGTACATCGTAACATCCATGTAGGATACGGTAAGAAA
>JBDNDI010000013.1:0-16885 GCA_046719195.1 Spirochaetales bacterium
CACTCCGGTGGTTTCCTTTATTAACTTTCCAGGTAAGGAAGGAACCCGAACCCTTCTGGATGTTGTAATCTACAACCGCAACCAGTTAAGGACCCTGTACCAGTGACAGGTCTAATATACCCCATAATCATACGCAGAAGGGTAGTACGGAGTGAGGCCATGTTTACTCTTAGCTCAGAACAACAACCATTCTTCGATTGCAGCCTCTATTCGAATCCTGCGTATATAGAATCCCAAAATACTCTTCTAATAGAAACACTTGCCAGGGAAAGGGATGTTTCCAATTAAGAAATTAATAACTGTCAGTCTAAGTGGGCGCAGAACCCTGATGCTATTGCTCTTCCCCTTAAAATGGGTATGGGCAGAATTATCTTGGAAGGTGTAAAAGAAGTGTAACAAATCTTAGGTATAGTGAGGAGATAAGGGGACTTATTGAAAAATCTTTATAAAAATAAGTGAGTTATTATTGAAGTCTCCTGTTCCAAGTTGTCCATAATCATTTAGCCCTGTGCCCCACAGAGAATCGTCTTTCATTAATACCATTGTGCGATGGTAGGAGGCTGCCACCTCTTTAACATCCTCTAAGACTTGGATAAAGGTCTTTGTACCATTGGTATTCCCTGTGCCAAGTTGACCGTCCTGATTTAATCCAGTAGCCCAAAGAGTACCATCATTCTTTATTATAATCGTATGAAAATGCCCGCAAGCTACAGATTCAATTACAGGAAGAGTGGAAACGTTTATGGGTGATGTAGAATCATCTGTATCGGTTGAGCAACCAAAAAGAAGAATAAGCAAACCTACGAAAAATTTGAAAAATATTGTTCCCCTTTTCATAAGGCCTCCGCTCTATATTATTTTTCAACTGACGTGATAATGTCAATGTTGTATTAATAATTTATAAGAGTTACACATGCCACCCAAAAAGGAAGCAGTTAGATACTCGCAAGCGGCTCTTTAATTGTAGGGGCTCCCGTTGACGGTAGATTTGGAGAATGGTATGTTTTGACCAAGGAGGAAAGCTTATGAAAAAACTCATTTGTATCGGTTGCTTAGGGCTTTTAGTATTAGGTAGTTATACCTTTGCTGCCGGAAAAAAAGAGGAACCAAAGGCGGCTCAACCTGCCACCCAATCCTATCGGGGCAGAACCCTTTCTGTTTCTACCTGGGGCTTTAATATGGATCTTATAAACAAGAATATTACCAAACCCTTTGAAGATAAGTATGGGGTAAAAATTGTATACGAGACAGGGAACAATGCAGATCGGCTAACCAAACTAAAGGCTCGCAAGGGAAACCCAAATGTGGATGTGGTGCATTTTGCTGGTAACTATATATACCTTGCGATGAAAGAAGATCTGATTGAGCCTTATGATCCTGCAAAGATTCCGAGTCTAAAAGACCTGTACGACTGGGCAAAGGACCCCGCTGGAAATCGGTATAGTGCAGGATATGCTATTAGTACCTTTGCCGTAGCCTACCGTACCGACAAGGTAAATCCACCCATTACTTCCTGGGCAGACCTGGTTAGACCCGATTTAAAGGGATACGTGACGCTACCCGATATCACCACCACCTTTGGACCAGCTACTATTGTCTTGCTAGCCAAAGCGTTTGGCGGATCCGAAGAGAATGTGGAACCGGCTTGGCAAAACCTCCCCCGCATTGCCCAGAACCTGGTAACCGTGTACCGTCGTTCCTCGGAACTTATTACCCTGGTGCAGCAAGGCGAGGTATGGGTAGCTCCTTACACAAGTTTTAGCTGGGGAAATCTCTTAGAAACCAAAGTACCTTTAAAATCGATTGTTCCCAAAGAGGGTACGGTAGGTTCCCAGAGCATGGTGTCCGTAGTAAAAGGAACAAAGAATGCCGATCTAGCCCATCTTTATATGGACTTTATCCTTTCCCATGATGTGCAAAAAGCTCAGGCTCTAGACTTGGTGGATTCTCCTACCAATAAAACCGTACAGGTTCCACCGGAAATAGCGGAAAAGCTTGCCTATGGGCCAGAAAAACTCGGAAATATTATTTTTCTTGACGAGGCCAAACTTGCCCAGGTGCAGGAAAGCTGGGTAAAACGCTGGCAGCAAATTATGGCCAAATAATTTCTTCACCTAACGTTATGTTTCAGACCCGAAGAGCCCTCCTGCTACTCTTGTTACCAGGGGGGCTCTGTATTGTAGCCTTTTTTCTCCTACCCTTATTTTTTATTCTTCAGGAAAGCTTTGTTTCTGAAGAGGGAAAGTATTCCCTCACCCTCTACATACAATACCTGCAAGACCCTAAGTTCTATGGGGTATTTTACCGCACCCTTAAGTTTGGATTAATGGTTACTTTCTTTTCTGCTCTTCTTTCGTATCCCGCTAGTTATGCTATATCCCGGGCTAGGGCTAGCCGAAAGTCCCTTTTAATGTCCATCGTAATTCTTCCTCTAATGACTAGCCCCGTGGCTCGTACTTATGCCTGGATGATTATCTTAGGCAGGTTTGGTCTGATTAACCAGACGCTTCGAGGTTTAGGAATTATCCAGGAACCCTTGCGCCTTATGTACACCGAAGGAGCAGTAATTGTCGGGCTATTGCAACTCTTTCTACCTCTTATGGTGCTAAACTTGGTTAGCGCCATGGAGAATATCTCTGTGGATTTGGAAGAAGCCGCGCAAAGTCTAGGGGCTTCCCGAAGGGTAAGTTTTCTACGGGTAATTGTACCTCTCTCTGCAGATGGACTCGTTATGGGTTCTGTATTAGTGTTTACCGGTAGTATTACGGCCTATGTGACTCCGGCAATTTTAGGGGGTACCAAAATCTTAACTTTAGCTACCTTGCTTCAGCAAGAAGTAGTAGTATTTATGAATTGGGGGGCAGCTACGGTTATCGCTGTAGTTATGACCGGGATGACTCTACTTTTATATTTGCTTCTGCGCAAACTCAGACCACGGGCAGAGTAAAAGGGGCGGATTAAACCTATGAAACAATCCAGGTTCGTATTATTTTCTTTGATTTTTCTGTATTTCTTTTTAATCGGCCCCTTTTTGCTAATTTTTTTAGCCTCTTTTGGAAGTGAAGCTATTATGACCTTTCCCCCCAAAGGGTTTTCCTTACGGTGGTTCGAAAAAGTCTTTACCGTGCGGATGTTCCTCGATGCCTTTATTATTAGCCTAGGGTTGGGAATCCTTTCTACCTTAGCTGCCTTAATACTAGGGGTACCCATAGCCTACGCCCTAGTGAGGTATCAATTCGTGGGGAAAGGGGTTATGGAGGTAGTGTTTGCTTCTCCGGCAGTTATTCCGGGTATTGTACTAGGCTTTGCCCTTTTACGCTACTTTATTCTGGTGGGAAATGTGCCCATAAAAACGAGTCTATTTTTAGGTCATACCGTGATTCTTTTACCCTATACGGTGCGGGTGGTATCTGCTGCTTTACGGAACTTAGACCTCTCCATTGAGGAAGCAGCTATCAGCTTAGGAGCTCACCCCTTGCGAAGTTTTTTTCTTGTTATTCTTCCCAATGTACAAGCCGGAGTTATTGCAGCTTTTATTCTAGCTTTTATCACTTCGTTTAACAATGTGCCGCTAAGCCTTTTATTAACCGGCCCAGGTATAGCGACCTTACCTATCCAAATGTTGATTTATATGGAGTATTACTTTGATCCCACAATAGCCGCCCTGTCTAGTATCCTGATTGTTCTTACTGTTGGGATTGTACAGACAGCGGAAAAGGTTTTAGGAATATCAAAGTATGTTTAGTCTTGGTATACCGAGGAAGCTATGGCATTTTTAGAACTACAGGGAGTATCCGCCGGGTATTCGAAACACGAATTAGTACTGAAAAATTTTTCTCTATCCTTGGAAAAGGGAAATCTTATCTCTTTATTGGGTCCTTCGGGATGCGGAAAAACAACCACCTTGCGCATTATTGCGGGCTTTTTAACTCCTGTCCAAGGGAAAGTTATATTGGAGGGGAAAGACATCACTCATACCCCTCCTCACAAGCGAAACTTAGGGATAGTATTTCAGAGTTACGCCTTATTCCCCCACTTATCCGTGTTTGACAATGTGGCTTTCGGGTTACGGATGCGCAAACTTCCCAAAGAGGAAATTGCCCGTAAGGTGGCTAAGGCTTTACAGATTACCGACCTTTCGGGATTAGAACATCGCTTACCTTCCCAACTGAGCGGTGGACAAAAACAGCGGGTAGCCTTAAGTCGGGCTCTGGTAATTGAACCAAGTTTGCTCCTATTAGATGAACCCCTGTCGAACTTAGATGCCAAGCTGCGGGTAAGTATGCGAGCGGAACTTTCCCGTATACAAAAGACCCTGGGAATTACCATGATTTATGTAACGCACGATCAGATTGAGGCGTTAAGTCTTTCGAACGAAGTGGTGGTAATGCAGGGGGGAAGGATCGAACAGAAAGGCCCTCCCCATGAAATCTACCAGAGTCCCGCTACCCCGTTTGTTGCTCAGTTCCTTGGTTACGATAATGTTATGGAGGCAAGGGTTCAGAAATTTGGCCGGGAGGAGTGGAGTCTATTAGTGGGTGACACAGCACTATCCCTACCTTCACCTTCAAGGGTAGCTGGTGTTTTTGAACCGGGCTCAGTGAGGGAGGGTGATGAGCTAGAAATACGATTCCGGTCCGAAGATGGGAAATTGTCTCCTACCCCAACACCTTGCAGTCTACCTGTTACTGTTCTATTCGGTACTTTCATGGGAAAAGCCATTCAATACCTCGTACGAAGGGGAGAGGGGGAATATACTGTTTTAAGTAGTGAGGGGCCTCTGTATCAGGAGGGGCAACTTGCATATCTCGAATTGGATACTAATACCTGGTTTATTCAACGAAAGGAGAAACCGAATGGCTAAGGATTCCCAATCTTTGGGGGATGTCCAAAAACACCTCCGCTGCCGAAAAGGGGATATAGCGCCCTATGTGTTAGTTCCCGGGGATCCGGGCAGGGTTAGACGGATAGTGGAGTACTTCGATGAATCCCATCTGGTAGCGGAAAATCGGGAATACGTGGTATACACGGGTATTTACCACAGTAAGCCGGTTAGCGTTTGTTCTACAGGAATAGGGGGGCCTGCGGCCTCTATAGCCTTTGAGGAACTTGTCCGTATAGGCGCAAAAGTACTGATTCGGGTAGGTTCTGCTGGGGGACGGCAGAAAAATATTCCTATAGGAACACCGGTGGTTATTACTGCCTCGTATCGGGGGGAGGGTACCTCCAAAGTATATTTGCCGATAGAATTCCCAGCTGTAGCGGATCGAACGGTCACCAATGCTCTAGTACAAGCCCTAGAAGAGGCGGGGAATCCCTTTCGGGTGGGTATCGGGTACACCCGGGATGCCTACTATGTACAGGATCAAGCTCTAAACAAACTATTAACCGAGGTAGGAGTAGTGGCGGCAGAGCAGGAAGCTTCGGTGCTTTTTATTGTAGGTACGGTGCGTGGGGTAGCTACGGGAGCCATTGTATCTACCGATTCCAACATCTGGTTGGAACACCAGCCCACCTTAGCGGAAAAAGAATCACTATACCTGCAGGGAGAGAAAAAGGCCATTACGGCGGCCTTACGAGCCGTGGAAATCCTATATCAGCAAGGGTTTGAGAAGAGTATCCCAAGCGTATGACCCCCTGTGATCTTGTGCTAACCGATGCTCGGATTGTAGATGTGTTTCGCCTTCGGGTGTTTAGAGGATGGATCGGAATCCGGAAAGGTACTTTCCTTTACGTGGAAGAGGGGGATCCTCCTCCCTCTATCGTTTCTAGCCTAATCCCATCGGTAAAGGATTTACCCCTCTGTAGTGTAGAAGGCCGGTATCTGTGTCCAGGACTCATTGATAGTCATATGCATATTGAGTCCAGTTTGTTAACTCCCCGACGTTTTGCCGAAGCAGTGCTTCCCCATGGCACCACTACCGTGTTGGCAGATCCCCACGAAGTGGCCAATGCTGCAGGCGCTGAAGGGTTACATTACTTTTTAAACTCCTGTACCCACCTTCCTCTCGATATACGAATCGCTCTGCCTAGCTGCGTACCCGCTACTTCTCCAGACCTTGAATGGACGCCGGAGGTATTTGATAGTGCTACCCTGGAGGCTTTTAAAACCTATCTCCAGGTAATTGCCCTTGGAGAAGTTATGGATTACCGCAGGCTTCTTTTCGAAGTGGATAAAGAAACCGGAATGCTCTATACCATGATCCAGAAGGCCAGACACTTAGGGTGGTTGGTAGAAGGGCATGTGCCTACCCTAGAAGGGCTGGAACTTTCTGAATATATTGCTTCAGGGATTGGTTCTGACCACACTCTTACACATCCAAAAAAATTGTTGGAACAGTTGAGTAAGGGCTTAACCGTAATGCTTCAGGCCAAAAGTCTTACTCCCGAGGTGGTGCAGACAGTGCAAACCCTGCTCGATCGAAGTCGGATCCTCCTTGTAACAGACGACATTGAGCCTTCTCTTCTTGCCAAAGGACATCTTTCCTCTATTGTTCGGTTAGCTATTGCACAGGGTATGGATGCTATAGATGCTATAGCATCTGCAACTGTTAGACCGGCCCGTTACCTGGGCTTAGAAAGAGGAGCTAAGAAAAAGGGGGGAATTGCTCCTGGATATGTGGCAGACTTCCTTATCCTATCCGACCTAAAAGAGTTCTTTCCCGAAGAGGTATGGGTTATGGGAAAGCAAGTGGGAGCAAAGGGGATATATGTGGGCCCAGATCTTTCTTCTTTTATCCTTTCCGACGAGTCTCTATCTAGCCATGCTTCCGCTCGAATTGCTCTATCCCCCCAACTTCCCGGCCCTTTTACGCCAGAAGATTTTACTCTTCCTACAAGTTTCGAAGGCAGGCAAACAGCACGAGTAGTGCATATTAAAGATGCTCGCACTTCCATCACGGAACTACATACTATTCCTGTCCAGATCGAGCATGGGTTTCCCTGCTGGAAAGAAGAGGCGGCGAACTGCTGTGCTATTTCCATTATTGCCCGAAACAACCAGAGTCGTTCCTTTGCACTGCTACAGAACTTAGGACTTACGAGAGGTGGGGTTGCTTCTTCCTTTGCCCACGACAGCCATAATCTTTTAGTGCTAGGTCGGAGTGCTGAAGAGATGGCTCAAGCTGCCAATGAAGTATATAGACGGGGAGGAGGAGTAGCGGTAGTTGCGGGCAAAAAGTTGCTTGCTTTCCTTCCCTTAGCAGTATTTGGCCTCCTTTCCGATGCCCCGGTAGCAGAAGTTGCAGAACAGTTAGAGCAGGTAGAAGTTGCTTTAAAAAATCTCGGCATAAAACGGGAACGACCTTTTCTAATTCTGTCTCTCCTTTCTTTAAGTGTTAGCCCCTATGCCAAAATAACAGACCGGGGAATTGTTAATACGGAAAATCGGGTAGTACTTTCCCCTTTTTTTTGAGGTTAGCAAATAATGGATACCTTAGAGTCTCTTTTTCTGGATCTTGTTTCTATCCCCAGTCCAAGCGGCAAAGAAAAAAGAGTTGCCGAATATATACGCAACTTCCTTATTCCTTTGAGTTACCAGGTGGAGGAAGATTCCATTGCAGAGGATAAAGATGGCAGTGGAAACTTGCTTGTTCGGTTTTTGCCGCATAAAAACAAAATGAAAAATATGAACGCGAATGTTGCCGAGGTCCGCGATGAAGGCATAGATAAAGGCGCATCAAAACCGGATACACAAGCTAGCGGTAAAGCACAAACCTGGGCTGGGGAACTAGGGAAGCCGGTTGTGTTCTTAGTGGCCCACATAGATACAGTACCGGTACCCTACACGGATACAATTCCTATAAAGGTGGAAAGTGGGATCGTACACTCCGGAGGCTCCTGTGCGTTGGGGGCAGATGATAAGGCGGGTGTAGCCTTAGCTCTGTATCTATTGGAGCAAGCGGCACAGAATCCGGAATCTTTTCCGCCTTTTGAAGTGGTATTTACAGTACGGGAGGAACAGGGATGTGCCGGGGCAAAAGCCTTTGATCCTTCTCGGTTAAACGCTCCTTATGGAATCTGCTTGGATGGAGAGTCTCCCGTGGGTACAACGATTTTAGAGGCCCCTACAAAGTTGAAGTATACCTTAACCTTACAGGGGAAAAGTTCCCATGCCGCCCTAAACCCTCAACAAGGAATAAACGCCATCAAAGGAGCAGGCGAACTGCTTTCCGGTCTTCCCACTGGACTGCTCGATGCATTTACTACCGCTAATATAGGGATGATTCAAGGGGGAACTTCGATAAACGTAGTACCGGAAATCTGTTATATTACGGGGGAACTTCGAAGTCTTCGAAAGGAAAATCTGCAGTCCTGGAAGAAGTATATAGAACACCGGGTCTCTACTCTATCTAATCTGAAGTACTCTCTGAAGTGGGAAGAAATGTACGAGGGATATAGGGTTTCTTTAGATGCGCCGCATCTTCAGGCTTTTACCCAAGCCTGTAAAAAAGAGGGGGTGGAAGTCTCTTTTCTTTCCTCCCGGGGAGGAGGGGATGCCAATTTCTTTAATGCAAAGGGGTTTCCTACTTATGTATTTGGATTAGGCATGGAAGAAATTCATTCCCCTCAGGAACGATACCAACTTTCCAACCTTACCACTGCTTCACGTATTCTGAAAAGCCTGCTAAAGATGTTATAGCAAATATGGTATACTAAGGGTATGTTGGATACCCCGATAAAAACTTTAATTACTAAAGCCTTAGCTAAAACCAGCATCGATCTTTCCCAAGCCCGAGATTTCGATACCATAGCAGGTATTTTGTTTGATTTTATCCAGCAAATCGTACCCATAAGTATGGCAGTTTTATATGTACTAGAGTCGGATGGCCAGACTCTAAAACCTCGAGCTTGCCGGGGAACCCGTTTGGAAAATTTGCTGAAACGAAATCTGTTTCACTTAGGAGAAGGGGGAGTAGGGTACGTAGGAAGGGAAAAAAAAGCCTTGCTCCTTACCGATGCAGAGCGAACCACCCATTTACCTATTCAGATTCGACAGGTAAAAGGTGAGGATCCGGTTATCCGTTCTTTTATGGCGGTTCCCCTTATCGTTAATAACCGTCTTACCGGTGTATTAAGTGTGTCTTCTTCCGAACCTAATCGGTATACTTTGCATGAGGTAGAGCTTGTTTCCATCGTAGCGAATCAGGTTGCTGCTTTAGTGGAATTATACAGCCAAATGGAAGAAACTCAGCGGTTCAGTGATCATATTCTAGAAAACATGAACAGTGGAGTGATTGTAACCGATACTTCGGGTACCATCATTATGATAAATCGCATGGCGGAAGAAATTACCGGATATACACACCGCAAAGTCCGCGGAAAACCCTTGTTAGAACAAGCTTTTCTAAACTCGGCCTCCCGTTGGTTAATCCATCGGTGCATCTTCGAAGGAGTAAAACTTACGGAAGCGACAGGAATGATACTTACCCCATCGGGGGAAAAACGTTCTATTCGCCTTAGTTCCTCCCATCTTGCTACAGGAAAGGAACCTCACAAGGGGTATATTTTTATTTTCCGGGATGTCACCCAAATAGAAGAGCTAAACGATCGGCTATCCCGGTACCAAAAAATCGTAACTTTCGGTAAATGGACCTCTTGTATTTCCCATGAAATCCGTAATTCTCTTCTGCCCCTTCGCTCCGCAGTACAAATGTTAAAGAACCATATTGAACCTGTTCTTCAGGATTCCCGAGTTCGGGATTTGTTAGAGGTTTTAGAGACAGAAAGCGAGAGAATGAACCGGTTTTTAAATGAACTCTCCGAAAATCGGGAAGGTTCTGAAGAAAGAAACCAAACTTCTTTTCTTTACGAAGCTTTAGAGGAAACCGCGTTTTTAGTTCGCTCCCGATTACAGGATCAGAGCATACAGCTTCGCATGCCCGATCGGCTTTTGTTCGATGTACCCCTTTCAAAAGATCAGCTAAAACAGGTGTTTCTAAATTTGTTTTTTAACTCCATCGATGCTTTAAGTAAGGTTGACCGCAAAGAGGGCAAGCGGATACAAATACACTATCAACAAGAAAAAGGTAAAAATCAAGTAGAACTTTTCTTTGAGGACAATGGAACAGGAATTCCCAAAGAGCACCTGAGTCAACTTTTTGATCCTTTTTTTACCACCAAAGAGAAAGGGAGTGGATTGGGCTTGTACAATATTCAGAAAATGCTTCTATTGGTGGGAGGAGACATACGAATAAAGAGTAAATGGGGGAAAGGAACCCAGGTTCGTTTAATGCTACCGCTAGTGGATAGCCTAGGGGGATGTTGATGAATCGAGCTACTGTACTAGTAGTGGATGATGAAAAATCTATTCGTTTAACCTTAAAGATGCTTCTAGAAGATGAAGGTTACCGCGCAGTTACAGCGGAAAGTGGAGAAGAAGCTTTATCTCTTATCGAAGAGACAGTGGTGGATGTATTGGTTACCGATTTGCGCATGCCTGGTATGAGTGGGTTAGAGCTGCTAGATCAGGTAAAAACAAAAGATCCGAGCATCGAGGTTATTTTTATCAGCGCGTATTCGGACGTAGGAAGTGCGGTGCAAGCAATAAAACGGGGAGCTTTTGACTATATCCCCAAATCCTTCCGGAACGAAGAGTTTCTTATTACCATAGAAAAAGCCCTGGAAAAGAAAAAGCTGTTGCTAGAATATTACCTTGCCCGCCGTCAGATAGAGAACCGTTACAGTGCTGTAGGGTATTTATTCCGCGACAGAAAGATGCAGGTGATTCTCCAAGCCCTGGAAAAAATTGCCCGCACAAATGCTACCGTTTTGATTACCGGGGAAAGCGGAACGGGCAAAGAGGTTTTAGCAAAAATTATCCATGAGTTTAGTCCCCGGAAGGACAAACCCTTCTCCGTAATGGATTGTTCTTCCATTCCTCCTACTTTGCTGGAGAGCGAACTTTTTGGGTATGAAAAAGGGGCTTTTACCGGTGCAAATGCCCGGAAAATCGGAAAGTTTGAAGCGGCAAATGGAGGGACTCTGTTCTTAGATGAAATAGGAGAGTTGCCTCTTTCAATGCAAACCCGATTCTTGCGCATTTTGCAAGAGAAACAATTTGAACGGGTAGGAGGCAATCAATCAATAGCTCTAGATCTTAGGTTTATTGCGGCGACCAACAAAAACTTGGAGCAAGAAGTGAAAGAGGGTAGGTTCCGGGAAGACCTCTATTATCGGTTAAACATTTGTCGTATAGCTGTACCCCCGTTACGGGAACGAAAAGAGGACATACCTCTACTAGCTGAACACTTTTTGCAAGAGTTTTCCCGGGAACATAACAAGACCTTACAATTTTTAGGAGTAGACCTCCTGCTTTATCTAATGGAGTACCCTTTTCCGGGAAATGTACGGGAATTGCGAAACATGATTGAGCAAGCGGTTATCTTAGCAGGTGACACAGAGGAAGCTTTATCGTTAAATGCCTTACCGATTCAGAAAGAGGAGAGAGAGCAGTGGCCGGGGCAGGTTCTTTCGATACCGTCGGATCAATGTAAGCTTTGGCAATACGAAAAATATATTATTGAGCATACGTTAAGGAAGTATAAGGGGAATAAGCAAAAAGTTGCCCAAGTGCTAGGAATAAAACGGCAGACCTTATACAATAAACTTAAGCGGTATGGTATTGTAGATACAATCTAATAAAGAGGAGCATAAGGGCTATCCTTCAACTATTTAGCCAGACTTTTAGCCGCTGGTAATTCCAATTTTTTTGCATTTCATAAGTTTCTTCTTCCTTGTTATTACAGCCACACGGCACTGAATATTACCGCTAATAAAATAGCCGAACCTAGAATAAACACAATGCCTGCTTTAGCCATTTCGTAGGACTTAAAGTATTCGGATTTGTATACAATTGCATTAGGAGGGGTATTCGCAGGTAACATAAAAGCACAGCAGGAAGCTAATCCAGCCATTATTCCAAGGGGAACAGGATTGAAGCCTAAAGCTAGGGCTAGACCCACAGTTACCGGTACAAAGGTAGTGGCTGTAGCTGTTAAACTTGAAAACACAGTTATGCTCAAGGAAGTTATTAGGGCGATACTTCCGGCAACAATATAGATTCCAGTTCCCTTTAATCCGGTAGCAAGCGCTTCGGCTATAATTTTAATTACCCCGGTTTCGTTCAATCCGGAACCTAACGCGAGCCCTCCTCCCACCAGGATAAAAATATCCCATCCGATCTCGGGAGCAGATTCTTTCCACGTAACAACGCCTACTTTAGGCAGCACAAAGAGAAGGGCTATAACTACCGAAGCAATATAGAGCCATCCCGGGAGTAAGGGAAAGAAAGAATCCGAGATCCATAGCAGGATGGCAAGGAGAAATAAAACCAGAACTTTCCGCTGAACTGATGTAAGGGGCCCCAAAGCCTCTAGTTCTTTTTTTACTCCTTCGGTTCCCCCTTCTATCCTCTTGGTTTCCGGTGGATATAATTTAAGTAGTATAAACCACCCCAAGGGCACTAACAGAAGTACAACAGGTACGGCGTGAATACACCACTCGAGAAATTTAATCTCGTACTTAGTAAGGTCCCGAATCAGGGCAATGGTAATGGAGGAAGCAGGTGTTCCGGCAGGAGTACCCATTCCTCCTATATTGGCAGCGTAAGCTATGCCAATCATCATGATTTTGCCTAAGTTGCTTTTGCCCTGCTCGTGTTCGGTCATGTGTACAATCCCTAAAGCAATAGGCATCATTATGGCGGTGGAGGCGGAGTTAGAAATCCACATAGAAAGAAACGCTGTAGCTACCATAACCCCTAGGAAAAGCATATCGGTCCTTTGCCCCATAGCTGCTACAATATGAAGACTAATACGGCGGTCCAATTTGTACTTGGAAAGGGCGGTAGCCATAATATAACCGGCAAAAATTATGCTATTTACGGGATTAGCAATATGCTTTAACCCAGCGCTGATCCCCTGTATGCCGGTAAGGGCTTGCAAAAGAATTACCACTAGTCCCGTTAGTGCAATGGGTACACACTCGGTAATCCAGAATACAGCACTGATAAAGGTAATAGCTACCATGATAACCGCCTTAGGCGTGAACACACTAGGAAAGGGTAGTAAAGTAATAACAAATCCTAGACCCAAAGTAAAAATGATTATATAAAAGTTACGCTTCTCCAATGCGAGTAAAGAACTAGCCTTCGAACTGTTCATGCCAAAGTTTCTCTCTTTCTTAAAATCAATCGATCTACAACAAAAGAAATTAGGGCTAATCCGAAACCGATGCCCGATTGGGTGTATCCCGGAAACAACATAAGTACACTACCTATAAACATTCCTACTCGGAAAAGTAGCGCAGTTTTTGAGGGGGGCATCCCGAAGAGTGCATAGGCTATACCTACGGCACCAATTGCAGCAGATACACCATGCGAAAGAATGCTCCAAGCATCAGCTCTACCTACTAAGGAGGGATTTAACATAAAGAAATAGGGTAGGATAAAAGCTACTGCCCCTAATTTTACTGCATTTAATCCTGTTTTTATCCAGTTTGCTTTAGCAATTCCTGCAGCAGCCACCGCAGCAGTACAGGTAGGAGGTGTTACCCCGCCTAAAATAGCCCAGTAGATAAAGAACAGGTGGGCAGCTACTTCATCTACGCCTAGACGTAATAGAGGAGGAGCTAAAATGGAAATGGAAAGTACATAGGTCGGCACTACAGGAAGGGATGTCCCAAGTAAGAAGGGTACTATAGTAGCAATGAGCAATGAAATAAGAAAGTTCTTTCCCCCTACTTCCAAAATAAGTCCACTGATTTTGGGGGCAAGACCCGTTATACCGATCAGGTTTACAAGAATGCCTACGGATATCAAAATAGGCGCTATACGTGCTACGTCTAATCCCCCCTCCGCAAGAGCCTGTATAATATGCTTTAAACTTTCTTTTAAGGAGCGGGTTAGTACTCCTTGTATAAGAAAAACTAGCAGGGAAGAGACTGCCGCATAAAAACCGGCGCGGATTAGCGGTTGTCCTAATCCAATCATGGTAAGAAGAATGATTGTGGGAATTAATAAACCTGCTAAACGCTCGAAGGTTAAGATTTCTTTCCACTTGGGAATTTCTTCTTTCGGCACAGCTCCTAAGCCGTACCGTTTGGTTTGAAAGTGAACTCCGAAAAATACTCCTAAATAGTACAAAACGCAGGGTAGAAGAGCATAGGCAATAATCCGGAGGTAAGAAATGTTTAAAAATTCTGCCATCATAAAGGCAGTAATACTCATAATAGGAGGAGTTATGCCGCCTCCACTCGAGGCAATTGCCTCCACGGCTCCGGCAAACTCGGGCTTATACCCCAACTTTTTCATCATGGGGATGGTGTAGCTACCGGTTACCATTACATTAGCCACAGAACTTCCGGAAATACTTCCGAATAACGCGCTAGAAATTACCGCAGCTTTTGCAGGACCTCCCGAGTAGCGACCGGTAAGGGCAAAGGCAAGGTCAATGAACGTTTTCCCTCCTCCTGTAGCAGAAAGAAGTGAACCGAAAATAATAAACATAGCAATAAAGGTTGCGGACATTCCGGTGACGCTACCGTAAATGCCTAAGGGAGAAAAATAAATAGAGTTAATTACATAGGAGAGGTTGATTCCCCGAAGCCGCCACATGCCTGGAAAATAGTCCCCTAGAAAAATATAGGCTAGTAGAAGAACAACCATAACGGGTATAGCCCAACCCACACTTCGGCGAGCTGAATCTAAGATAATAAGGGTTAAGGCTCCGCCAAGGATAAGATCCAATAGAGTTGCTCCCCCTGGATTAGCGTAGATATCCAAAACTTTCAAAAATGCATTTAGGTTTGCTGCCAATATAGTCAGGATACATACAAGATCAAAAAGATGCAGTTTCTTTGCCTTTCCTTCCTCTTCTTTAGTTTTTCTAAAGGGGAAATTTAATAGGGCTAAGGATACGCCTAAAGTTATGTGAATAGCCCGTAATTGCAGATCGATAAGTTCAAAAAAAATTGGGAGAATCAGTTGAACAAGGGCTAATAGTAATCCTCCCCAGAATAGTAAATGTGATACCATAACCTCTCCTATAGGGGGGCGAGTATTGCCCCCCCATCCATCTAGTGAAGCAAATTGATATTTTTATTTTTCTTTATACTCAGGAGGAATGAATTTCGCGGGTACCTGGATGCCTTTCTCTTTAGCAAACTGTACAAGCCCTGCATGGGCCGGAACAACTTCATCCCCTGTAGCAAACTTAAAGTAGTCTGCCACTGGATCCCATCCTTTGGCCGGACCATAAGCAGCCTGGATGTCCTGCAAGTTCTCGTAGTAGGCTTTTACAATCTTATACCCGATTTCCTGGCTTAGTTTAGAGGTAGCTACACCGCCCGCGATAGCTGCTTCTTCATAGAAAGGACCTGCATCAGGAAGTTCCTTTATGGCGCCTTTTTTGGTTTCTACAAAACTTAAGTAGGGCATGGCTTTTACAATCTGCTGGGTCTCTTCTTTGGTAAATCCAATAGCTGTTAATGGGGTAGTCATATTGACTTCAATAAGAGAGGCATCAATGGCAAATAAACCGGAGGATTTCTGTAATCCCATAATTCGGTTTTCTTTTAAAGCATTGATCGCATCACCCAAGGCCATGGGAACTAGGTTGATGTTAGTTTTGAGGATTTCATTGAAACGCGTTACATAAGTGGCAGCAGCAGATCCCGGAATACCCGGAGAGAATCGTTTACCTGCTAGGTCAGCCCACTTGGTAACACCCGAATCTTTTCGTACATACAGACGATCGGCAATAATGTTCCGAACTAAAAGCCAGCGGATTTCCGGATACGCTTGATCCTTAAAGGTATCAATTCCCTTGTAAAGCTGGAAAGTGGAAGGTACATCTACTGCCAGGGCAAAATCGAAGGTACCGGCTTTTACTTTACGTAAGTTGTCAATACCTGCACCGCTTTCTACAACGGTAACCTGAATACCCTGACCGGATTTATTTACAGCATTAGCAGCGGCAACACACCAGGCATACACCCCCGAGGTAGAAGAGGTGCTTCCCATATTCAGGTACACCACTTCTTGCTTAGCTGGCGCAGTTTTACCTGCGGCAGGTTGTTCCTTTCCCCCCCCGGCAAACAGAGGAAGACCGACTAGCCCAGCAATGACTAAACAAATCACTAATTTTTTCATGTAAACCTCCTATAGGTTTTAGTTTCTAATTTATTTATTGTTCATTTCAATTTCGATATCTAAAAGTGGGGGATACTGTTGACATCCAAAAATATCCGTCTCTCCCGCACTTCCGCTCGGTTCGTTGCGTTGGATGGTAAACTTAATGGCGTAGGCCGGATCGAACTCTACAAAGTCGGTAATGCGTTCTAAGGGTATGCCGTAAAGAGCCGCAACTTTTTCCTTTGTAATAGCACCGCTTCTTTTTACCGCATCATAGATTTCCTTTTCCCGGAAGATAATATCAAAGGTTATCCGGTCGGTTCCGGCATTTTTACTACGTATGGTTTTCGCTAGCTCTACTAACTTCTTTTTCATTCCCCACCTCCCTATTCAATCATCATTTCGTGGACAGTAAAAAGTTCCATAGGATCGTCCACTGGAATTACATGGTTCATGGTCCAGCGGTAGGCAGGAGAAGCAGGAAGAACCTCGTCTACAATAAAGGCCGCAGTACCCGCAGTACCCTTAACCTCGGGCAGGCGAGCATAAAAGATCTGCCGGGCTCCAATAAGGGTTACTTCCTGGGCTACTTCTTTGGTGGGAGCCACTCCTTCCACAATAATACCAAGTTCATGCGAACGAATTTCTTTTATCGGTTCCAGATCCCCCATTACCCCATTCTTTCCATAAATCCGGTAGTAGAGTTTGTACTCTTTGCCACCTAGGCGTTCTTCCACCTGACTTCTCGCCCAA
>JBDNDI010000130.1:0-7204 GCA_046719195.1 Spirochaetales bacterium
GTATTTCTTATAGGCACTTTCTTTTTATATGGGACGCTCTTTGTATTACCGAAAATAGACTTAGGTATTGCTCCACCCCCGGCCGGAACATATCGAATCGCCTCTCCTAACAGGATTTTTTATACTGCCGAAAGCTACCTATGGGTAGGGAATTCAGAAGGATACATATTAAAGCAGGTACTAGTACTTACCTTACCCCGCTTTGACCGCCACGTAAAATCAGATCGGATAAAAGTGTACCCGGAAGCAATCTTTGTCCCGGAAACGAACTCCCTGCGCTTATTAGAGGCCGGAACAAACATCCCTCTCCACGACAGAACCCAGACTCAGGAGCCCTGGTTTTTACGTTCGCTTATAAAAAGTGCTACAGCATTTACCCACTTACTTACTCCCAAAACTTTATGGGATTTAAATTCCCTGCAGACTGTTATAGCCTTTGTATTTTGCTTGGTCTCCCTGTTCAGTCTTATGCGCCTCACCCAATGGGTTGTGTTCAATTACTTAGTATCCTTCTGTGTTCCCCTATTGATTATCGGGAGTGTACCTTTTCTAAAAGAAATAGGAAATGTTCCCTTTGCCGAATATGTACCCACCTTTTTACCCGGAGCCTTAGGACTCCTTCTATGGATCTTTCAGTTTTTCCAAACTCCTAGAAAGAGGACTTAAGGAGCTGTTATGGGGAAGGATATACGTAATCACCTAATCATTATTCTTGGCTTTTTGCTAATTGGCCTTTTGTATTCTTTTTTAATTGCCTATTACAATATGCCTCCCTTAAAGCTAGGAGGGTATTGGAAAGGATGGTTGTTTGGTACTACTGTAGAAACCTTTGTTTCCGGTTTTATACCCTTGGTTGCCGCGGGGATACTTGTTGCAGCCTCCCTTTTAGAAGAAGGGCTTCCTCAAACCCACACTACCTCTGAGGGAATACAGAACCTTCGCAAGCTTTTCCTCGTGTCCTTAGGGATAGCCTGCATGTACGGTGCTCTTCAGGAAGGTTTCTTGCCCTGGGGTATTCAGGTAAAGCAAAATGCTTTACGTAGAGCCGAGATTACTCATCAATTAAAAGTAAAAGCAAGTAGTGCGGAAAAAGAAAAAAAATACACCCATGCCCGTTTCTATCTAGAATCGTACCTTCAGTTGGTTCCCCAGGACGATGATCAGCGCCGTTTCTTAGATACCGTGAAAGAAAAGGAGCTTGAAACTTCTCAAGCAGAGCCTCAAAGCAAGAGTGCAATTCCCACTGCAACCCGTTTTAAAAACCTCTCTTTCCAAGATTTATTTTCACGGGCTGACCGATACTTTAAAGAAGGGGATCCGATCGCCGCAGAGTATTTTACTCTAATGGCTTTGAAGCTACAACCTAACAACCCTGCACTCCTGCGCCTGTTAGCAAATGCCCAGGATAGAATCAGACAAATAGATCTAACCGAAGAGCAGAAGGCCCGGCGTACCCTCTATGTAGCCAAGCAAGAGGGCTATGACTATTTACAAAAGGGAGACCCCATTTCTGCCTATTTTCATTTTCTAGCCCTCTCAAAACAGCATCGTCTGGATGATGAAATAGCTAGATATTTACAAGCCTCTTACGAGCAGGTAATAAAACTAGCTTTTTTCCTAGATGAAATTAAATTACTACCAGACTATCCCTTAGCCAAAGATGTATTTATAAAAAATCCGGTACTAGAAAAGTCAACCCAAAATAAAACAAATGATTTTTTATACATCGGTAAAATTATTGCAAGCCAGAAATATCAGTATTATGCCTTAGACATTGAGGGTATTGGAATAGATGCCTCAGGGAAAGTTCTCTATCATTTCCAAGCAGACTACGGCAAATTTATTGAAGGGAATTTACTGATGCACTGCTTAAACAAGGAAGACCCAGTTAAATCCTTAAAACCCACATACCTAAAGGGAGACCCCCCTTTAGGGCCTAACATTCTAATTCCCGTAAAAATACCTCCGGAACAGTTAATTGGCCTTTCCCAATCCCTTCATTCGCCTAAAGAATTGCCCTTTGCCCAAGCCCTCTCGATGTTAGAGTGGTATCCTGTAGCCCAGCTTGAACCTATAGCCCTGTTGAAATCTATCTTAGTACGAATACAAGAGCCCTTTATTTGCCTTAACTTTTGCTTGCTTACCCTGATACTCGGCCGTGTATTTAGAAACAGACGAATCACCCGTCTACCCCTCCTATCCTTTGGAGTAATTCCTCTTTTACCCTTTATCCTAGACCTACCTTTAAGTCTCTATCGCTATGAAACTTCTATTCTTACTTCCATCCTGATAGACAAATCTAGCTTAGGTCTTATAGCCACAGGAGCAACCCTTTTAGGGGTACAGGTCGCTGTTCTCTTCGTAATACTTTTGTTAGGCGTGAAGGGTTTAACCCGGGAAGGAACGTAATTATTGAACCCTTCGGATTTTTGCCCCTAAAGCAGACAAGCGTTCGGTAAGATTTTCATATCCCCGCTCTATTTGGTACACATTGTGGATAATGCTCTCTCCCTCTGCACAAAGAGCAGCAATAACCATAGCCATTCCTGCTCGTACATCTGGAGAGGTCATTACAGAACCCCTAAGTTTAGCAGGGCCGGATACCACTGCCCTATGAGGATCGCATAGGACTACCTTTGCTCCCATATCGATCAGTTTGTCCACAAAAAACATTCGGGATTCAAACATTTTTTCGTGAACCAATACAGTTCCTTCCACTTGGGTAGCCACTACCAAGGCTATACTGGTTAAGTCCGCAGGAAATCCTGGCCAGGGAGCATCGTCTACCTTAGGGATTATTCCTCCTAGATCGGGTACAACTTTTAATTTTTGATCGGCGGGCATGTAGAGTATTGAACCTTCTTGTTTCCACTCGATTCCTAGTTTGGCAAATACAATCCGCATCATCTTTAAATGCTGAGGCTCGGTATTGTGAATTTCTAGTTCACTTCGGGTAACTGCAGCGAGTCCGATAAAAGAACCAATCTCCATGTAATCTGAACCCAGGGCGAAGTCTGTCCCATTGAGTTTTTTCACCCCCTCGATTCTTAAGATGTTAGAACCAACTCCTTGAATTTTAGCCCCCATAGAGTTCAACATGTTGCAAAGGTCCTGCACATGAGGTTCGGAAGCCGCATTCTCTATAAGGGTGTTCCCTTCTGCCAATACAGCGGCCATTATGGCATTCTCGGTAGCAGTAACCGAAGCCTCATCGAGAAATACCTCCCTGCCCTGCAACCGATCTGTGGAAAGTCGAAAAACCTGATCTATCTCGACCTTAGCGCCTAAATCGGTTAGTGCTAAAAAATGGGTATCTAACCTTCGGCGCCCTATGACATCTCCTCCTGGAGGGGGCAATACAACTTTGCCTACCCGGGCTAATAGCGGACCTGCCACTAACACAGAAGCTCGGATTTTTTTTGTAAGTTCAGGAGATATTTCATAGCTTTTAATGTCCTGGGTGTGTAACTCTAAAATGTTTTTTTCAATTCTTCTAACCTGAACTCCCACGGAGCTTAAAATTGAAAGCATAACATTCACATCTTCAATATCCGGTACATTTCGTAAACGAACAGGTTCATCCGTCAATAAAGCTGCGCTAATACAGGGTAAAGCAGCATTCTTGTTACCGCTTGCACGAATCTTGCCTTTAAGAGAGACATTCCCTTCGATACAGTATTTCACCATGCAGGGAAGTGTATCGTTGCAGGGTAGGGAGTGTAAAGGGAGGATAAATTATTGGAGAACTAGATGGAACATTCTTTCCCCAAAAAAGTTTTTATAGAGGGAAATCCGAGTGGATAATACGTAGGATTCCTCGGGAAGAATCAAACGAAAGTTAAGAAGAAAACTTTCAGGTCCATCCTCCCTTAAACTAAAAGGATTTTCTAAAATTTCTGGGAATACAATCTCCTGGAATTTTTTCTCCAACAGTTCAATACTGAGGCCTGAAGTTTCTGTTTCCCTGCTAAAGTATACCGGCGGAGGGGGAGCGCGGAATATTTTCGATAGAGCTACTTCAATTCCCGCACCTTTGGCAAAAGCTGCGTCTTGGGGCTGCAAAGCAAACTGGAAAAAAGCATTCCAATCTTTCCGTAGAATTTGCTGTTTGATCGTGCGAAGAAACTCCCTTAGGTTTCGTAGAAGATTCACTGTTTTACTCCGCCGATAGGTGGTTCCAGTCCACCGGTACCAAGAAGCATAGGTTTCATAACCGACACTATCTTCAAACAGGTTTTCAAAAACAACAAGATCTAAGAAACCGTCTCCATTAATATCTCTAGCGTAACTTTTTATATTCTGTTGCTCTTGGAAGGTAAAAACCTCGAACCTAGAAGAGGAAGAGACGAGAATCCATACCTTTTCCACCCCTGTCCGGCTAGGGAAGGTAACCTCAATACCAAAAGGAAGGCGAGCGGAGTGCTTTATTTCCAATATGCGGAATACCCCCAAAGCACGTCTTTCCCCCAAATCTATGGATCGCAATAAGCTAGGGATACTATGCCTTCGTAAAAAGACATGCAATACAAAAGGTTGGATAGCTGCGCTTTCAAAAACCCGGCTATAATCAGAAAGGACTTTTACATCGGTTGTTATAATAGCCTTCCCAGTTTTTTTAACTCCTAATAGGAAAACATCCTCCATCCCATCCCCATCCAGGTCGTACAATAAAGCATAGGGAAAACCCTCTTGCTGTAGAGCACCCTGATCAGAAGGTAAAGATTGTGCCGCCTTTTGCACTGCCTGGAGGATAATACCTGAATAGGGTTCAGAAATAAGAGGATGGGGAAGATAGAGTCCCAAGACAAGCACACTTAGAAAAATAAATACACTTCTTAAGAAGCAATGCATTCTCTTTGGCACTATACCTTAGTTCCATCAGAAAATCCAGACCGCTACGAAAGGTAACAGCATCCTGTAAGTTCCGCACAAGTGCCGGAAGCAGATTGATAATTCAACAAAAACTGGGTATAAACAAGCTGATGCGTGTATTAAAATTTGGGGGAAGTTCCCTTGCAGATGCAGAAAAGATCAAACAGGTCGTATCCATTATCCAAAAGAAAAGTTCCGAAGGAAAAGTGTGTGTGGTGCTTTCGGCAATGCGAGGTGTTACGGACGGTCTTATACAAGCTGCAAAGGATGCAGAAAAGGGAGTTATTAAGTACCGGCAGTTTGTAGAGCAGTTGGAAATCCGCAAACTAGAAACCGTGCACTCTCTTTTTACACCGGTTCATCAGCAATCTATTAGTGATAGTTTACAAGAGCTTTCCAAAGAACTTCTGGATATTCTTCACGGGATTGAACTAGTAAAAGAATGCTCGAAACGGAGCTTAGATTTAATTATGAGTTTTGGGGAGCGTATGTCCTGCTTACTTGTTTCTGCCTATATGCGCTCTCTAGGTATGCCAGCAGAATACGTAGATGCTAGACAATGCATTCTTACCGACAATCGGCACGGTAATGCTGTGGTAGATTTTAAACGTAGCTATCAACACATAAAAAAAGAAATAGGCCGAATTAAAGGGATTCCTATTATCACCGGTTTTATTGCAAGTACCCCGGAAGGAGTAACCACTACTCTCGGAAGAAATGGCTCAGATTATACAGCTTCATTAATCGCTGCGGGGCTCGGAGCAGAAGCAGTAGAAATCTGGAAAGATGTAGACGGGGTATTGAGCGCTGATCCCGACAAAGTAAAAGAAGCCTTTGTACTCGACGAGTTAAGTTACGAAGAAGCGATGGAAATGAGTTACTTTGGCGCCGAGGTTATTCATCCTTACACCATGATTCCAGCAATCGAAAAAAATATCCCTATCTGGATTAAAAATACTTTGAACCCCAACACCAAAGGAACTCTCATTGCTCGCAATATAAAGCGGCACAGCCACGCTATTTCTAGCATTGCCTCAATCGAGCAGGTAGCTCTTATAAATGTGGAAGGTGGCGGCATGCTCGGTATTCCCGGTATAGCTTCCCGGGTATTCTCCGTATTAGCGGAAGCGGGGATAAACATTATTATGATTTCCCAGGCCTCCTCCGAGCATAGTATCTGTATGGTGGTCCGGGAACAGGAAGCTGCCGAGGCTATTGCAAAGCTAAAGGAGGAGTTACGAACAGAAATTGAAGCTAAGCAGATAGAAGATATTCAGGCCTTACGAAATTTAGAGATAATTGCTGTTATCGGAGAAAACATGCGGGGAACTCCAGGAATTTCCGGGAAACTATTCAGTGCCCTAGGAGATAAAGGCATCAATATTCTTGCCATTGCTCAGGGCTCCTCGGAAAGAAACATATCTTTTGTGATAGAAAGTAAAGATGCCCCTTTGGCCCTCACAACCATTCATCGGGCTTTTTTTGGAGATAGTTCCCGATCTCCTAACTCTTAGTATAAAACAAAAAGGTAGGAAGAAAGTCGATGCAATTTTTCAGTACCCGTAACCCTACTCATCGGGTTTCGTTTCAAGAGGCTGTTTTTACCGGCCTTGCTCCAGATGGAGGGCTGTACCATCCTGTTCAGACTCCCCAACTGAAACCATTGATAGAGACTTTTACCCCTTCTAATACCTTTGCAGAGATCGCTACTGCCCTGCTACCTGCCTTATTTCCCGAAGAAATATCCCCTGCTGCAGCAAAACGTATTTCCCATAGGGCTTTTACCTTTAGCCCCGCTATTAGAAATTTACCGGATCGAAAGGGGGTTAGCATTAAACTATTAGAATTATTTCATGGGCCTTCCTGCGCTTTCAAAGACTTTGGGGCTAGCTTTCTTGCTTCCATCATGGAAGAGTTTTTAGCCCAAGCACAATCCCATGCCATTATCTTAACCGCTACTTCGGGCGATACAGGGAGCGCCGTTGCTCGCGCTTTTTACAAGCGCTCTCATATCGATGTAGTCATTTTATACCCTTCCCAACGAGTAAGTCCTTTGCAGGAAAAGCAACTTACCACTCTCGGAGAAAATATTCACGCCCTAGAGATACAGGGTTCTTTTGATGACTGTCAGCGCATGGTCAAAGAATCGTTCGTGGATCCGGAATTAACCCATAAACTCCGCCTTACTAGTGCAAATTCCATCAATATTGGACGCCTCATTCCCCAAGCCTTTTACTACATCTGGGCTTTTGTGCAACTCTCTCCAACGGATAAGAAAAAATGTCTATTTTGTGTCCCTAGCGGTAATTTTGGTAATCTGACAGCAGGCGTG
>JBDNDI010000131.1:0-7179 GCA_046719195.1 Spirochaetales bacterium
GTACCACGATCATCCGCAATAGTCGGACAAAGAGATCCCCAAAAGGTCTTACCCATTGGATACCCGGTCCTACTACTAGCCCAACAACCGCTCCTAGTATCAGACCGATAAGAATTCGGGTGAGTAGGTTCGATTTAAAGTACCAATCGAACATACCTTTTTTTGTGGATTCTGCCATAGAAACCTCCCATACATAAATTTGTTAGTACTTCAGGGTAATCCCGTTTTTACCAATACAAAATACTCCCCCTGGGGTATTTCAGAGATTTCAGACCAGAGGGTATACACCAAAGGGGGTATCCTTGTTTAAATAAGGCGTTCCTGCAAAGCTTTACGGACAAACTCTGCCCGGCTACTAACATCTAGTTTCTGGTAAATATGGAAAATATGCTTTTTTACCGTAGCAGGGGCAATATTGTACTTCTGGGCAATTTCTCGATAGGTAAATCCTTGGACAACCTCAGAGAGAATTTGCCTCTCCCGCGGAGTCAACCCGTAGGTAGTATACTCGGTTGGGGCTTCGGATTCCTGGATCTCTTCTACTAACCGTTTCGCTACCCTCGGACTTAAGGCTGAACCTTCCTGGGCTGCCCCTACAATCTGTTCTAGTAGTACATCTGGTTTAGTATTTTTTAATAAATATCCATTAGCTCCGGCACGAATAGATTCAAGAATTTTATCCGTATCCTCGAACACGGTAAGCATAATTATAACCACCGAAGGAAATCGCTTTTTAATAATCCGTACCCCTTCAATGCCACTCATTCCAGGTAAGCCTATATCCATCAAAATTAAATCCGGAGGAGGTAGGGTATCTAGAACCTCTAAAAAAGACTCCATTCGATCAAAAACCCGCACTACATTTACCCGTGAATCTAAACCCAAAAGATATTTTAATCCCTCCCGTACTTCTTTCTGATCTTCAACAATTATGAGATCTAGAGGCTTGAAAGAAATTGTGGGACTCATACGGCTCCCTCCTTCTCTTTCAGCGCCTCTAGCGGAAAGTCAAAATGAAAAGATGTGCCTTTTTGGGGAGAGGTGTTGATAGATACCTCCCCTCCTAATTTTTTTACCCGGTACCTCACATTTTCCAATCCCTTTCCCTTGGCGATTTCTAACCCTTCTTTCTGGATAAAACCACAGCCATTATCCGTAAATTCTATGCTTAAGAATTTAGGGGTCTCGCTTATTTCTACCCTCACCGTAGTAGCCCCGGAATGCTTAAGGACATTACTAACTAATTCATCAAACATTTTTTCTAATTCTCCCTGCACTCTCGAGCTAAGGGTATTTAACATGGTAGGAGGTTTTATAGTACATAGGAATTCTATACCTTTCATTTCTAGTCTCTTTCTTAAAGAAGCAGAAAGGAAAGCTCCGAAATCTTTCTCCATAGATTCGGGCTCGTCCATCCCTCCTACTATACTTTTCACATGCTTTACCGCTTCTATACAGTTAGATTCCACATCATCGAATAATTCTTCCATTTTATGGAGAGATTTTAGCCCTTCTCGCTCCAATACTTTTTTGGCGACCTGAGTACAAAAGAAAATATTCGTAAGTTTAGCTCCTAAAGAATCGTGCATATCCCGGTAGATACGTTTTCGCTCTTCTAGAATACGAAAACGGGTAATTTCCTGCTGCAAAGTCTGTACCTCTTCTGTTCGCTCCCGAACTCGTTGCTCTAAATTTGAAGAGTATTGGTCTACTGTATCTACCAATTGATTTAATTCCCTGCCTAATATGCCAAACTCATCTTCGGTAGTTACCCGGATCCGGGCAGACCGGTCTCCCCCTTCTATACGGTTTATAACCTTTATAATCCGATGTAAGGGAGAAGCAATGAACCGGTTAGTAACAATACTTATTATTATTGTCAGCATACCCAAGAGTAATAAATCCACAATGGTAATTAATGTTAATAGCCATCGGGCATTAAACAATATTTGTCCATAGGGAAGAGCCACCAGTACATGCCAACCTAAGGGAGTACTCAGTCTATGGCAGATAAGCATTTCCTTTCCATTTAGGGTTCCCCGGTACATACCTTCCTTTGTTAGTATTGTTTCCAAGTTGGGGATAGAATCGGGAGGTAAGCTTCCTGCAATATAGTGCCCGCGAGCACTTACTAACAGCGCCCGTCCTTCTTTGGGAATGTTTAAATCTTCCAGTAGAATTTTTAAATTGTCCAGCAGAATGTCCAAGCCTAATACACCAATAAGATTATCTTCAGAATCCCGAACCGGCAGTACACAGGTAATGCCATCCGCATCTACGCTAGCATACCGGTACGGTTCTGAGACAGCAAACCCTTTTTTTTCTAAAGCAGTAATGTACCAGGGACGAACCCTTGGATCATACCCCGGAGGAAAGGTAGGAGTGTAATCGATAAACTCGGGGCCTACGCCCCACTCATACATCCTTCCATCTTCTGTCCCTAGATAAATGGCCCGTAAATACCGGGTTCTTGGTAACACAGAAGCTATAAACAGATCCCGCATATCCTCTGGATCTATATTCTGTACGGCTCGAGTGCCGGCCAATCCACGGCTCAAGGCTTCCATTTGGTCAAAAAAATCCCGTACCCGGGCATCTGTACCTTCTAAAATAACTCCGGCTATCTCTTCGGCAGCTTGCAAAGAGAAATTCCGTAACATATCCCGACTTATCAGAAATATGGCGCCAAGAAACACTAGGGTTACCAACAGAATGGTAAGGGTAAACTTGGTATTTATGCTAAGCGCCTTCCAACCCTTCCACCTGAGCATGGTTTATTATAGAAGTATCCTTTCCTGCCTGTCAAAGAAAAGTAAACCTTGACATATTACGATTATCGTAATATTATATCCTTAATAATACGATATTCGTATTTTTGGAGGTAAATATGAAGGTAGGCTGTGTAAAAGAAATAAAAAAGCACGAGTACCGGGTTGGCCTTACTCCTTCTTGTGTAAAGTCCTATATATCCCATGGGCACTCGGTATGGATCCAGGCGGGCGCAGGCGCGGAAGCAGGGTTTTCCGACGAGGAATATCGGGCTGCCGGAGCTCATGTGGAAGTTTCTCCAGAAGTTATCTACAACCTCTGCGATATGATAGTGAAGGTCAAAGAACCCCAACCCTCCGAGTATGCATACTTCCGAAAAGGGCAGATTTTATACACCTACCTTCACCTCGCTGCAGATGAACAGCTTACCAAAGCCCTTTTAGAGCGAGGCATTAAAGGAATAGCGTATGAAACTATCCGATTGGAAGATGGAACCCTACCCTGCCTGAAACCCATGAGCGAAATTGCCGGAAGACTATCAATTCAAGAAGGAGCCAAGTATTTAGAAAAACCCTTCGGAGGAAGGGGGATTCTTTTGGGAGGAGTTCCAGGAGTACAGCGAGGCAAGGTCGCTATTGTAGGAGGGGGAGTGGTAGGCTTTAACGCTGCCCGGGTAGCCTTTGGTCTAGGGGCAGATGTAACGGTATTAGATATTAATCCCAATCGGTTGGCCTATATTGACGATATCTTCCATGGACAAATAAATACGTTATTTAATTCTACAGAAAACCTGGAGCGCACCTTAGCCTCCTGTGATCTATTGGTGGGGGCCGTTCTAATTCCCGGGGCACGGGCACCGAAATTAATCCGCCGAGAACACTTAAAACTGATGAAAAAACATGCGGTTATTGTAGATGTTGCTGTAGATCAGGGTGGATGTACAGAATCTACAAGGCCCACCACCCACGATGATCCCATTTATACCGTAGATGGCATTGTACACTACTGTGTAGCGAATATGCCCGGCGCTGTAGCGTTAACCTCGACCTTAGCTCTTACAAACTCTACCCTGTTATATGGACTAAAGATAGCCGATTTAGGCGTGGAAGAAGCTTGTCGCAAGTATCCTGACCTTCAAGAAGGGCTGAATCTCTATATGGGGAAAATTACTCACCGGGCAGTAGCAGAGGCCTTTAACCTTGCCTATACCCCTTTAGATGAGCTACTGTAAGTTCCATGGAACAGCTGCAACAACCCGATGAAACCGACTGGAAAATTATTGATATTCTTAAGGAAAGTTGGGTATCCAACAACACCATCGCCCGTCATCTAGGTATTTCGGAAGGCACGGTTCGGGCTAGAATAAAAAGAATGAAAGAAGCGGGCATCCTTACCATCCGTGCCCTTATAAATCCCGATGTCCTAGCCAATAAACAATTAGTACTCGTAGCTCTTACTGTGGCTGAGTCTCGCTTACTCGAGCAAAAGGCAGATGAGATTGCCCGTCTTGCCAATGTGCTCTCTGTATCTATAACCTCAGGTAGATACGATCTAATTGCCGAAGTACTGGTAGATTCCAACAAAGGGTTGGTACGTTTTCTGACCGAAGAACTTTCTAGCATTGAGGGTATAACCCGATCTGAAAGTTTTATTATGTTGAAAAATTACCATAAGTATGTGTAAAATTTATTACTATGGAGGCGATCGAAAAGCTACTTTCCCAGGGGAAATACTCTCAAAAAGATCTCGTCTCCATCTATCGGTTTCTTTGTAAAAACACCCATCCGGATATTCGAAAAGATGGCGGAGAACTATTTCTACGGGTTCGACAAGTTTACGAGGAAGCTTTAGAAAAAATAAAAAACCGTCAAAAAAATTCCACCCCCTCCCCTTACCCGGCTTTTAATCCCGGAACTTTTACCCCTTTTTTAGACAAGCCTGAGGTGGAAACCCCTAGGGGATACTTATTTTCCGCTCTTCGGTTGTACTTTCTGTTAGGTTTATACAGTTCCAAAGTTCGTAAGGCTCAGGCAAAAGCAGAAAGATACCAAGTGGTAATGCAGGCTGTCCAGTACTGGGCGGAGCAGTACTCGTATAGTTTTGCCCAAGTATTCCAGAGCTTTAATAATCAAGTCTTTCAATCCATTACAGATTTGCGAAAACTCAAACAGTATGCGTATGCTAAGCGTCTTTTTGTCAACGGGGCCGAATTGTTCCTCCATTACCAAGAGACAGGCAGGGAAATCTCCCGTAAGTTAGCCTCGGAAAAACTATCCACAGCTCTTGTATTACTAGAACGCTTAGCTTTGGATGATCCAACCGAAGGGTTCGCCCGTTTTCTATTAGTAGAGATTGAAAAGGGAAGAGAGGTAGGCCTATCCCCCTAGTAGACCTATGCGGGCAAAGACATAGTCTAAACTTTCCTCTTTCAGGATAATGCGGAAGTTTCCCAGTTTACCAATAGGTAAAACCTGTTCATTTCCCGAATGTAGGTGATGAGCACCCCGTTCCTCATCTACCCAGTGAACGAGCAAAATATGCCCTTCCTGTATTTCTAAACAGGTTATGCCCCCTGTTCCTGTAGCAGAACCCGAATTAAACACCGAAGGAACCATAAAATGGCTCTCGTAAATACTTCCCCGTAGAGACTCTTCGGATTCAGAGTCTAGCAACTGCTGTAAATGCTGCTTTAATTGTTTTACCTCTTCGGCTATTAGCTCTTTTTCCGAAGGGCCCGCTTCCGGATATCTACGGCATAAGGACTCAATCCGAAATTTTAACACATCCATCTTAGACAGAGACTCAAAAAGAGGGCGATGCGTATGCCCAATTATAGAAAGAATCTTTTTCCGAGTAGAATATTCGTACACTTTTTGTTCGGTCTTGAACTTTTTTTTATTATCCCGGGCAACAGAACCGTTCATAATTCCCAAAGGACGAGCTAGATAACGGATTACCAGGCCAAAAACCTTGTTCATCCTATGAAAGGAAGGAAGGGTCTGATGCCCATGGAAAATGAATATATATTTTCCTTTATATAGAAGACGATAAGCTTCGTGGGTCTCTCTACCTTTCCTACCTGGTCTTAAAGACAGAAGCTCATCGTGGTTTCCCCAGATTTGGATCAACTTGCCCTGGCGGGAAAACTCTTCAAAGAGGAGAAAAACAGGTTCCCAAGCGCGTCGGACCTGAAAAGGAAGGAATTTTTGATACTCTTCAATATCTCCATTCAAGATAAGAAGGAATTGGCCGGGCAAATAGTATTCCCGAAGAGCAGAGATGAACAAATCCGCATTTTTCCGAAAATCATCTTTCTTGCCCCCGTCCCCCAAGTGTAGATCGCTGAATATCACTACTTTGTCAGAGGGTTGGAGTTGCTTCTGTTGAGCCGCTTCAAATAGGGCATTTAAATATTCTTCAATAGACTTATCCTTTGGTTCCATTGGTGAAAAATACCACCTTTCTGTTAAAAGTATATTAGGTTATTATATTATAACTATGGATGAAGCAGTATATATTCTTTCTCATCTCGAAGACTTAGCCAAAGCAATAGTAGAGAATCTATACACAGCTAATAAAGGCCTTTGGGATCGGTATGGACAAGAGGGAAAGCAGAAAGCTTTGCAGGATACGGTATATCATCTGCAGTATTTGGCGGAAGCGATTAAAGCAGAGGAACCTTCCTTCTTTCAACAGTATACGGGTTGGTTAAAAACCCTATTTACAGGCCTAGCCCTACCCCCTTCCACCCTAGAAAAGACCCTATTTAGCATTGTGGTTGTATTAGAGAAAGCGCTACCCAAAGCCAACGGTATGGCAATTTCCTATCTTAACACAGCCTTGGACTATATTAAGCAGGCACCGGAGGAGCCTCCAAGTTTTCTTACAGGCGATTCCCCATTAGAAAAATTAGCCCGACAATTTCTGCACCATTTGTTAGCCGGGGAAAAGGAGGCTGCTTTTACCTTAATCCGTGAAACCTTTCAACAAGGAACTAGCCTAAAGGATTTATATCTTAACGTGTTTCAAAGAACACAACGAGAAATAGGCCGGCTTTGGCAATTGAACCGTATCAGTGTTGCCCAAGAGCATTTTTGTACCGCTGCAACCCAGCAGATTATGGCTTTTCTATATCCCTATGTGTTCAGAGGGGGGAATAAAACTAAGCGAATTCTTATAGCCTGCATTGGTAAAGAGCTGCATGAAATCGGCGCCAGAATGGTAGCTGATTTCTTTGAATTAGAAGGATGGGATTCCTATTTTATAGGTGCAAATACCCCCTCCGAAAGCCTACTGCGCATGGTGCAGGATAAAAAGCCGGATATTGTAGGACTTTCCGTTACTCTTCTTGTACATTTAGAGGAGCTATATTCCTTAATTCCCCGCCTAAGAACCATCCATCCAGGTATG
>JBDNDI010000132.1:0-7172 GCA_046719195.1 Spirochaetales bacterium
ATTGACAAGAGCAGTATGAGTGTCCGGAATGTGGAGCTGCCATAACCTTAGATATGACGACTTGTCCAAATTGCGGAGTTGGGTTAAGTTTTGAGATTGAAGAAGAGGAACAGCAAGAATAGGTATGGAAGATCAAGATAAGCAGAAACCAAAAATTGCTCTTATTAAACATAAGAAAACCCAAGAAACAGCAGGAGCCTCAGTAAACGAAGCACAGGCAACAGCGAAAAAGAAAGTTGTCGTGGTTAAGAAAAAAGTAGTGGTAAAAAAAACCACAACAGATTCACTAGCTCCTACTATCGAGGAAGAGAAAATTGCAGGCTCCGCTCCTGCTGTAATAGTTGAAGAAAAGCCTGCCGAAGTAGGGCCTGCACCTTCCTCCACTATAGAAGAGGTATCCATACCCGAAGAAGCCCCTTCGGCAAAAGAAGTGTTAGCGGAGGAAGAATCTTCTTCTTTACCCTCTGCTAAAGATGAACCCGTAAGTGCAAAAATCGAACCCGTTCCGGAAAAAGAAGCAGTTATTCCTCCAGAAAAACCCGTGCCCGTAGGCCCGGAACCTTCCGTAGAAACCGCGGCTCCCTCTCCTGCAGAAAGACCTGCTGCATCCTCAACACCCGCATCACCCACAGCCCCCCCGGTATCTCCTACTCCCTATCCTTCTCGGCACCCCCAATCGTTCCCTACTAAACGGCCGTATCAGGAACCCATAACCCGGAGAGGTGGGAAAGGAGCCCCTCCTCCCCGATATGGAGAATCTTCCCGGTATGGGGAAGGAGGTCCCAGAACACCTACCTCAGCTTTTCCTAGCCCCCGAACTACGTATTCCCGTACCGGAGGCCGGGCAGGAGTTGTAGGGGGCAAACCTGTATCACCTCCTCCAAAACCCTTAGTACCTCCTCCTGCTCCCGTACCAGAGGAAAGTAAACCCTCCATCAACAAAAAAGTTTTTAAAGCAAAAAAGAAAGAATTCATTAAGCAGGAAAAAATACAAGAAAAGGAAATACAGCTCAAAAAGAAAACCGTTACCCGTACAAATCCAGTTCCCAAATCCATCGATATCATGGAGGTAGTAACCGTTTCCGATCTTGCCCGGAAAATGAACCTAAAGGCTTCGGAGCTTATCTCCAAACTCATGTCCATGGGAATGATGGTAACCATCAATCAACAAATCGATGCGGAAACAGCTGCTATCCTTGCTGCTGAATATGATTGCAAGGTAAATATTGTATCCCTGTTTGAGGAAACCGTAATTCATACAAAAGAAGATAGGGTAGAAGACTTGCAGAAACGTCCCCCCATTGTCACCATCATGGGGCATGTAGACCATGGGAAAACCAAACTCTTGGATGCTATTCGTACTTCGAATGTTGCAGAGGGAGAATACGGAGGTATTACCCAGCATATTGGTGCCTACATGGTTGAGGTAGGAGCAGAACGGATTACCTTTTTAGACACCCCGGGTCATGAAGCCTTTTCCATGATGCGAGCAAGGGGAGCCCAGATTACTGACATAGTAGTACTAGTGGTTGCCGCAAACGATGGGGTAATGCCTCAGACAGTCGAAGCCATTAATCATGCAAAAGAGGCAAAGGTTCCCATTATTGTTGCTATCAACAAAATTGATCTACCCGATGCGAATCCCGATCGGGTAAAACAGCAGCTTTCAGAGTACGATCTTATTCCCGAAGAATGGGGTGGAAAAACTCTCTATGTGAATGTATCTGCCCTTAAGAAAATGGGTATTCAGGAATTATTGGAAACCATACTCCTTCAGGCGGAAATCCTTGAATTAAAAGCTAACTATAACTGTGCTGCGGAAGGTAAAGTTATTGAATCCAAGATCGATCATGGTCGAGGTATTGTAGCCACGATCCTGGTTCAACGAGGCACTCTCCGGGTGGGGGATACTTTTATTGCTGGAATTTATCCTGGTAAGGTACGAGCCCTGTTTAACGATCGCGGGGCAAAACTGGAACAAGCTACCCCAAGTATGCCTGTTGAAGTTCTTGGGTTCACGGGAATTCCCGAAGCAGGGGATCCTTTCCAGGTTACCGAAAACGAAAAAATAGCCCGGCAAATCGGAGACAAGCGGCAAGAACTTAAAAAACTCGAAGAAGCCAGAAACCTGAAACGTATTACCTTAGATAACCTTTACGAAAGTATTCAGGAAGGGGAAGTTCAGGAGCTGAAAGTTATTATTAAGGGAGATGTGCATGGCTCTGTAGAAGCTTTAAAGGGTGCGTTGGAGAAGCTAAGTACACCTGAAATACGACTATCGGTAATCCACGCTTCCGCAGGGGCTATCAACGAAGGAGATGTCCGATTAGCTAGTGCATCCAATGCAATTATTATTGGATTCCATGTCCGACCCACTCCTAAAGCACAGCAACTAGCAGAAGAAGAGAAAGTGGAAATACGCAAGTACAATATTATCTATGATGCAGTAGATGATATACGGGCAGCCATGGAAGGGTTGCTCAAACCTGAATTAAAAGAAGAAACCTTAGGTACTGTAGAAATCCGGGAAATTTTCAAAGTACCCAAAGTGGGTACGGTGGCAGGATGCTATGTGGTTTCCGGTAAAATCAGGCGTAACTGCCAGGTGCATGTAATTAGGGATGGCATCGTCATATATACGGGCAAGATTTCCTCCCTTAAACGGTTCAAAGAGGATGTTCGGGAGGTAGAAGCAGGGTATGAATGTGGGCTTACCCTTGAAAACTATCAGGAAATTCGCGTAGGAGATACCTTAGAAGCTTTCGAAATAAAAGAGTATGCGAAAAAGTTAGGAGAGGAATAAGATGGATTCCCATCGGCTCCAGCGGATTGGAAACCTACTCCGTAACGAAATTAGCTCCATGATCACTAAACAGGAGATAAAAGATCCTAGAGTAACCTCTTTGGTAACTATTACCCATGTTACGGTTTCTAAAGATCTTGCGTATGCCAAAGTGTATATTTCATCGGTGGAAGGGCCGGAACGTCTTAGCTCGGCGGTAGAGGGGTTAAACCATGCGGCGGGTTTTATACAAGGCACTATAGGTAAGAGGATAAAACTTCGAGTTACCCCCAAACTAACCTTTATCGAAGATCATTCCATCGATGATGGGTTTAAAGTACTAAAGAAGATTAAGGAATCCCTGTCCTGATGTCTCTTCTAGAAGGCCTGTTACTCCTCGATAAACCTTCGGGAATCACTTCCTATCAAGCTCTATCTCTTTTGAAGAAAACTTTTTACCCGAACAAAATAGGACATGCTGGTACCTTAGATAGGTTTGCCACGGGTCTTTTACTGGTTTTAGTGGGAAGTTACACGAAACTAGTGGATTTTTTCATGGAATTTGAAAAAGAATATCTTGCAACCCTAGAGTTTGGAAAAGAAACTGATACTTTGGACCCTGAGGGGAAAGTAATAGCCCTGGGCCCTGTTCCTACTGTATCTACGATTGAAAATCAGATATCCTCGTTTTTAGGGACGATATGGCAAGTTCCTCCCCTGTATTCCGCTGTTCATATTGGGGGTGAACGGGCGTATCGAAAAGCGAGGAAAGGGAAACCTATAGAACTTCCCTCCCGGCCAGTTTTTATTCGATCCATAGAAATAGTAAATTATTCTCCTCCTCTTCTAACTTTGCGGGTAGTATGTGGAAAAGGAACCTATATTCGTTCTTTAGCCCGGGATCTGGGTAAGAAATGCGGTACCGTGGCCTATTTAAAGGATCTCTCTCGGCTTCGATTAGGAGAACTGACCGTATCCGATGCTTTACTTCCCTCTCAGATAGATCCTGCGCATCTAAAAAAAGGAGAAGAACTCCTCTCCTCCCTGTTCCCTGGACGGGTTCTAAGGATTCTTTCTACATGGGGAGTCTCGTATGGGAAACCCCTAGCAATCTCTCTATTTCAATTTGTAGAATTTTCTGAAGGACCTTACATCCTGGTAGATGAAAAGAGCAATCTTGCAGGAGTTGTGCAATATAGCAAGGGTGCTCTATCCTATCGTTTTGTAGTGGCAAATACCCATGAAAATACTTGAATGGAAAGATTTGTTAAATGGAACAATAACAGAGAACCGAGGGATAGCCTTGAGCATTGGGGTTTTTGATGGAGTTCACCGAGGGCATCGATCCTTGATCGACCAAATATGTCAAAAGGCTCCCCTAAAACCCTGGGTTATTACCTTTCATCCTAACCCGGCTAGAGTACTGCGCACTCATCAGTACCCTGGGGATATTATGACAAAGAATCAAAAAATCGAAGCTTTTTCTGCGTTAGGTATTGACACAACAGTAATGATTGACTTTTCTTGGGATTTTGGTAAACTGAAAGGCACGGAATTCTTGTCCGTAATCCAGAAGGCTTTAGATGTACAATTTATTGCAGTAGGAGAAAATTTCCACTGCGGATACAATATGGATACTAGCGCCTTTAGGATGAAGGAGTTACTAGAACCAAAGGGAATACAGATACAAATCCTGCCCTCGGTTCGTAGGGGAGGGGAGGTGGTTAGTAGTACTCGCATACGAAATGCTATTTGGGAAGGGGATCTATCTAAGGCTATTGATCTACTAGGACATCCCTTTGAATTAGATCTTATAGGACTTCCCATATATACCGAAGAAGGGAGGTCCCTTTTGTATAGACGGGAAGTTACTCAAGTCCTTCCAAGGTTCGGTACTTTCTCGGTGCAATATAAGGAGAACAATACTCTGCAAAAAGGAATTATAGAAATTTCTGAAGAGTATGTTAGTTGGCAAGCTAATGGCTCCATGGAAGCCATAATTTTTTCATAAAATACAAGGAGTTGAATATGCCCTTAAGTCGGGAAGAAGTTGCAGCTATTGTGAAAGAGTTCGGTGCTAATGAAAAAGACACAGGTCGGACCGAGGTTCAAGTTGCTTTACTAACTAAAAACATAGAAAAGCTCACGGAACATTTAAAAGTATTTAAAAAAGACCATGCCTCCCGTAGAGGTTTGTTGAAAATGGTAGGTCAACGCCGAAGGCTGCTTAAATATTTAAAGAGAACCGATCTAGAAAAATATCGAGCTCTTATCGAAAAACTAAATTTACGAAAATAATCAAATAATTAAAGAAGGATCCTAGATGATACAAAAGGTTTCATTACACATCGGAGACAAAGAACTTACGCTGGAAACAGGTCGAATGGCAAAACAGGCTAACGGTGCGGTATTTGCCACCTATGGAGACACGGCCATTCTATCCACTGTTTGCTGCTCCGATAAAGATGTAGAGGGGTTAGACTATGTACCTCTTCAGGTAGAATACAACGAGAAATACTATGCGGCCGGAAAAATCCCTGGCGGATTTTTAAAAAGGGAAGGTAGACCTAGGGACAAGGAAATTTTAGTTTCCCGTCTCATTGATCGCCCTATGCGTCCCCTTTTCAGCAAAAAGTTCAAAAGGGAGATCCAAATTATCCCAACAACCGTTTCGGCGGATCAAATTAATCCTCCCGATGTGCTAGCCATTGTTGCTTCTTCAGCTGCGGTGGTGGTATCGGATATTCCTTTCGATGGTCCTATTGGTGCAGTGCGGGTGTGCGCTGTGGGTAATGAGTTGGTAGTAAATCCTACTTATGATCAGATCTCTGCCGCTAAGTTAGACATTGTTGTCGCCGGTACCAAAGAAGGAATTACCATGGTCGAAGGCGGAGCAGGAGAGGTTAGCGAAGATCTGTTACTTGCTGCTTTAGAAAAGGCACAAGATAGTATTAGTAAACTTTGTGATCTCCAATTACAACTTCGGGAACTAGGAGGAAAGGAAAAACTTCTCCTCTCGAGCGAAGAGGACCTTGTCTTATCCAATCGGGAAGAAATATGGAACTTTGCGTATCCGAAAATGGAGGAAGCTTGCTTTGTAAAAGGGAAGCACAATCGGTCCTCAGCAGTAAAAAAAGTGGGGAAAGATACGTTTGAACACTTTAAGGACAGTATACCCGAAACGCATGTTAAGGCTTTTGAAGCTCTAATGGAAGAGCTTGAGTACAAAATTGTTCGAAAGTCTATTGTAGAGAGAAAAGTCCGAACCGATGGTCGCGGGCCTGAAGATATTCGTCCTATTACCTGCGAGGTGACGGTATTACCTAGAACTCACGGATCCGCCTTATTCACCCGGGGGGAAACCCAGGCTTTGGCTGTTACCACCCTTGGAACCGTATTCGATGAACAAATCATGGATGATATCGAAGGAGACAAGCGGGAAGATTTCCTTCTGCATTACAATTTTCCTCCTTTTTCTGTAGGCGAGACGGGAAGGCTAGCAACAGGTCGTCGAGAAATCGGTCATGGTCATTTAGCCTACCGGGCTTTGAATGCGGTACTACCGGAAAAATCCCAATTTCCCTATACCATACGGGTAGTTTCTGAAGTATTGGAATCTAATGGCTCTTCCTCTATGGCTACCGTTTGTGGGGGTACTCTATCCCTTTTAGATGCAGGGGTACCTATTAAGGCACCTGTGGCAGGTATAGCTATGGGTTTAGTAAAGGAGGGGGACACAACCGTTGTCCTTAGTGACATTTTAGGGGAAGAAGATCACCTGGGAGACATGGATTTTAAAGTTGCTGGGACTGAGAAAGGTATTACGGCTTTCCAGATGGACATAAAAATATCCGGTGTCAGCATGGACATTATGCGCACTGCTTTGGAACAAGCCCGTAAAGGGAGGTTGTACATACTCGACATAATGAAAAAAACTGTTAGTGCACCTAACAAACTCTCCGAGTTTGCTCCTAGAATCATATCTTTTAAAATTGATCCGGATAAAATCGGAGCCGTTATCGGTACGCAGGGAAAAATGATTAAAAGCCTCTCAGAACGTTTCGATGTCACTATAAATATCGAGAATGACGGAACCGTAACCATCTACAGTAAAACGAAAAAAGGTAGTGACGATGCCAAAGAGGCAATTGAAAAAATGCTAGAAGAACCTGAAGTGGGGAAAATATATAAAGGGATTGTGCGCAGAATTGTAGATTTCGGAGCCTTTATCGAGTTCCTGCCTGGTAAAGAAGGGCTTTGCCACATTTCCAAGATGTCTACAAAACGAATCAATTCGGTATCGGATGTTCTTTCCCTAAATCAAGAGGTAATGGTAAAAATTATAGAAATTGATAAAATGGGACGGGTAAATTTAAGCTTGCTAGTAGAC
>JBDNDI010000133.1:0-7169 GCA_046719195.1 Spirochaetales bacterium
AATGGTGGCAGGTGGTTTGCTGGACACATCATATACAACTCTTCCTACCTGAGGTACTGTGTTGGTAATAAGGCTTGAGATTTCCTTTAAATCTTTTAAAGGAAAATCAAAAACATCGGCTGTCATTCCATCCTTTGATACTACAGCTCGAAGAGCTAAAACATACCGATACTCTCTAGCATCTCCCAATACTCCCACAGATTTTATGGGTAAAAGAACTGCAAAAGCCTGCCAAATTTGATCGTACAGTCCGCGCTTCCTTAACTCCTCAATGTAAATAGCATCGGCTTCCCTTAAAATATTGCATTTTTCTTCAGTTACTTCACCGAGTATTCGGACTCCTAGGCCAGGGCCTGGGAAAGGATGCCGAGAAATTACAGATTCAGGTAATCCGAGTTCTTTACCCAATGCTCGAACTTCGTCTTTGTATAACCGCTCTAAGGGTTCTACTATAAGCCCTTTCGCTCGCTTTTCTTCTACCAAAGGTGATCGCACATTATGATGACTTTTAATTGTTTGGGCTTTGTTTCCTACTCCTTTTCCTGACTCTATCATATCTGTATAGAGAGTGCCCTGGGCAAGCATTGCATCAGAAATACCTAGTTTATGTACCTCTTCTTCCTGAACCCGGATAAATTGATCCCCGATTATATGTCGTTTTTTTTCGGGATCCTCTACACCGCGTAAGGCTTTTAAAAAACGCTCTTTTGCATCGATTATGTGCAAATGGGTAGCGCCCATGGTGCGTAAAGTAGCCTCTACTTCCTGCGTTTCATTCTTACGCATCAAACCTGTATCAATATACATTAAATGTACCTGATCCGGATTGAGACACTTCAGTAGCAGACTACCGGTAACCGTAGAATCTACCCCGCCGGAAATTAGCACTAATACTTTAGATGTACCTACCCGTTTTTCTAACTCCGTCCGAACCATCTGAAGATAGCTCGCCATAGACCATTCTGCTTTTGCCTTACATATGAAAAAGGCAAAATTCTTTAGTATGTCAGTCCCATACTCGCAATGGGTAACCTCTGGATGAAATTGTATACCGTACCAGTGCCGAGAGGAATCTTCTAGGGCAGCGGGAATCCCTTCTTGCGAACGAGCTACTACCTGAAAACCTTCAGGGGGCATCGATACACTGTCTCCATGACTCATCCAGGAGATAAACCCATTGGGGATCCCCGCAAACAGGAGAGAAGAGGTTTGAAAGTAAAGGGCAGCTCTTCCATACTCTTGTTTTTCTAATCGCTCGACTTTCCCCCCAAATAGGGCGGCCATGACCTGTAAACCGTAACAGATACCCAAAACAGGCAACCCCAACTGGAACACCTTGGGATTAGGCAGGGGAGCTTCGGGTTCCCGAACCGAATAAGGAGAACCGGAAAGGATGATTCCCTTAACCTGGTGGGGGACATAAGAAGTAGGGTCGAAATTATGAGGGACAATCTCACTGTACACCCCTAGTTCCCTAATTCTTCTTGATATAAGTTGGCAGGTTTGACCACCAAAATCGTAAATTAAGATACAGTCCATAGATTTTTTCGTACTATGGTTTGAGTGCGTTTATAACCGACAGAGATGATTTCTATCGGTGTTTCGGTCTCTTCTTCTATGTATTGGAGGTACACCTTAGCTTCCCGGGGAAGATCCTCAAAACGGGTAACCTCTCCAATCGATTGTTTCCACCCTTTAAAGGATTTTGTAATAGGTATTGCTTTGTTTAAAGCTCCGATCTGTGAAGGAAAGTCTATCACTTTCTCTCCTTCAATATCGTAGGCATTGCAAACACGGATTTCATCGAAAGAATCGTACACATCTAGATGGGTAAGAGCTAATCCGTCCAACGAATTCAGGCGACAGGAATATCGAAGAGCTACCAGGTCTAGGAAACCGCAGCGTCGGGGTCTACCGGTAGTAACACCATACTCCCTGCCTAACTCCCGGATTCTGTCTCCCAAATCTCCATCTGTTTCGGGTTTAAATTCTGTAGGGAAGGGACCATTCCCTACGCGGGTAGAATAGGCTTTACACACTCCTAAGACTCGATCGATTTTTCTCGGACCGATTCCACCTCCTAAGGTGGCACCAGCTGCCACAGACACACCTGAAGAAACAAAGGGGTAGGTACCCCAATCTAGATCTAGAAGAGTGCCTTGCGCACCCTCGAACAGAATCCGGCTTCCTCTATGCCGATGCATGAATTGCACTGCTTGAACAACCATGGGTTTCAGTTTATCCCTATAAAGTTCAAGGAACTTTCGGTCTTCTTCCAGCAGGGTGGTATACACAGAAGAATCATACAAATCGGCTATCCGAATACCATCTCTAGAAGCTTTTAAAGAATAGGCAATTCCAATGCCTCTTCCCGTAGTGCCGATAGGGATTCGCCGATTCTTTTCTAGATCTTTATCGAGGGTACGGTATCTAGGAAGTACCAGATGAGCCCGATCGGAAATAAAAACTCTACCCGACCAATCTATTCCCTGTTCCGTAAGCGTGGATAATTCTTGAAAAAATGCCTCAGGGTCAATAACCATCCCTGTGCCAAGTAAAACCTGGCATCTAGGGTACAGGATGCCAGAAGGAATTAGATGGAGTTTGTAAGTAGCTGATTCAGATACAATGGTATGCCCCGCATTAGCCCCTCCACTAAATCGGACAACAAGCTGGGCGTCTTCTGCAAGAAAATCTACGATTTTTCCCTTTCCCTCATCTCCCCATTGGGCGCCAATAACCACAATATTCATCTTCTGTTCCTTTACCGAGAATAGTTTGGCGGTTCTTGAGTAATTACCACATCGTGAGCATGACTTTCTCGCAAACCGGCAGGAGAAATCTTAACAAATTTCCTATACTGCTGCAATTCTTTTAACGTTCTACAACCGCAGTACCCCATTCCTTTCCGTAAACCCGAAACTAGCTGATGCACAAAGGGTTTTAACGTACCTTTATAAGGTACCCTACCCTCCACTCCCTCTGGAACCGGCTCTTCAACATCGCTCGGCATTTGATATCTGTCGCCTGAACCTTCCTGGATAGCTCCAATAGACCCCATGCCTCTATACTGTTTAAAAATTCTTCCCTCATAAATAATTTCTTTACCCGGCGCTTCTTTTAATCCGGCAAACAGGTTTCCTATCATTACGGCTGAAGCCCCAGCGCCAATAGCTTTCACAATATCGCCGGAATATTTTATGCCTCCGTCGGCTATTATCGGTATTCCTTTTTTTAATCCCACTTCTGCGCATAGATATACCGCAGTAAATTGAGGAACTCCGATTCCGGCGACAATTCGGGTGGTGCAGATCGAACCTGGCCCTACTCCGACCTTTACCGCATCCGCCCCTGCCTCTATCAACCGTTCCGTAGCTTCTGCAGTGGCCACATTCCCTCCGATTACAGGCACCGGATACTTCTTCCGAATAGAACGAAGGGTGTCGATTACACTTTTAGAATCTCCATGGGCAGTATCGATTACCACAAAATCTACCTTATTCTCTAACAAAAGAGGTAACCGGACTTCGTAATCTCGGGGAGATATAGCGGCTCCTACTAATAATCTACCCGTAGAATCCAGGGCCGCATGGGGAAAATTTTGATGTTTTTCTATATCCTTTACAGTGATAAGTCCTCGAACTTTACCTTCCCTATCTACAACAGGAAGTTTTTCTACTTTATGTTTATGAAAAGTGTCTAAGGCGCGTTGAATATCCGGTTCTCCTTTTTCCACGATAGGATTCTGGGTCATTACATCTTTTACTTTCTGATCAAAATCTGTACAGAACTTCATGTCACGACTTGTAATAATTCCCGATAGTTTCCCCTCGTTATTCAGTACCAAAAGACCCGATACCTTATATTTCTTCATTCGTAGTTCTACTTCCCTTAGGGTTCGATCTTCTTCCACAGTTACCGGATCATAGATAATCCAGTTCAAGAAACGTTTTACGTTACCCACTTGCTCGGCCTGGACTTCGGGAGTTAGATTGCGGTGTATTACCCCTACTCCTCCTTCCAGAGCTAGGGCAATGGCCATTTCTTCTTCGGTAACAGTGTCCATTGCAGAGGAAAGAATGGGTATATTTATATATAAATCTTTTAGAAGACGGGTTTTTACATCCGTCTCGTGAGGTAAAAAGTCTGCATAGGATGGGACTAACAATACATCATCATAACTTAGAGATTCTTCCAATAGCATAGTTAAACCTCCTGTAAAGAATTCTGAAGGGTTTTAATTCGATCCCTTGTTAGTTGGGCTATCTCAAGAGTCTTTTCCCGGGTTTTTCCCCGATACATTTCCGGTTTCTGAAAGAACTCCTCTCCTTTTATTCCCAGTAGAGACTCTAGCTGTGTTTCTATTTTTTCTCTGTATTCCTTACGATCTTTTAGAACTTCCCATAAAGACTTACCTGTTCTTTCCGCTTCTAAGGTACAAAGGCGAAGATGCTCATGAGCATCCACATCTCCACTTTCGGCAAGTAACATGTAGGCGGCTTCTGCCAATACACTACTACCTCCCTGGTTTAAGTGACGATTTAGCTGTTTGCGGTCAATTTGGAGAGACCGGCATACTTTTTCCATTCGGCAGATAGCCGCAAGAAATCCTGCTAAATATTCGGTTACAAACCGAGAAGAGGCAGAGTTGGTTAGATCCCTTTGATGTTCCGAAATTTGGTCGGCAAAAAAGGTTATTACCCGGGGATAGAAGGTTTTCCAAAGACTCTTTACGTGTTCGGAGTTCCAGGGATTGCGTTTCTGGGGCATGGTGGAGGAACCTACCTGGTCTTTAGAAAAAAATTCTCTCACTTCTCCTATTTCGGAACGCTGCAAGTTCCTTAAATCGTCGGCTAAATTAGCAATTATTCCAAAAGCTACATTCACCTCCAACAATAGACGTAAAAGATATTCGGGTTCCACTAATTGATGGGAATATTCTGAGGGTTTTAATTGTAAGTAAGAAAGAAACAAACGTTCAAACTCTTGGGGATCTTTCACCATAAGGGTAAGGGCATTATATCCTCCTACAGCTCCGGAGAGTTTGCCCCGAAGATCCCGGCTAAGCCGTTCTATTTCTACCGCCGATTTCCCCAACCGGGAAGCAAACTCAGCCATCCAGAACCCTAGGGTTATGGGAACTGCATGTTGCCCATGGGTTCTTCCAATCTGAGGTGTATCCGCTTCCTGTTGAAGAAATTCCACAAAAAAGGAAAGAAGGTCCATAAGCTTAGGTAAAAGAACCTTACGAACCGCATCTCGTATTCGTAAAGATTGAGCAGTGTCGAGAATATCTGCCGAAGTCGCGCCTGCATGTACAAGATGAGCAACGGTAGGAGGAACATATCGTTTCAAGACATTTACCAAGGCTCGAATATTATGTTGGGTTTTCTCTTCTTCCCTGTACACTTCTTCAGGAGAAAGGGCAGTTTCGAGGTTCTGTAAGGATTGCTCCAACTCTTCGGTAAGCAATCCTTTACGGTGCAGATGAGCTTTTAATAAAGCTACTTCTACCCGTATCAGGTATTTAAGGGAGGATTCTTCACTTAGATAGGATCCTAAGGCTTCAAAGGTATCCTGATTCGCAAGATAGTATCTATGGTCTAGTGGAGAGATATTTTGGAATATATTTCTTTGTAAGGATTCCATACAGTATTCTGACAAAAAAAACTAGTCTTGTCAAAGAGAGGATAGATTCTTGTTAAATATTAAGGTAAAACTATGTCATGATCCGGAAAGTGTTTGATTCGGTTCTTCTCTCCTTAATTATTTTGTCCTTTGTCATGTTTGGGAGCTGTCAAAAATCAAAAAATGAGTTCCCTGTGGGTAAGACAGTAGAAGTTACCTCTCCCCCACAATTTCAAAGAACCACCGGGCAAATAGTTTCATCGGATCCAGATAATGTCCCTCTTCCCCGGGTGCTAGTTTCCTTACAGCCCGAGGATTACGTTATTCAGGTACTCGATACAAACTTAGATATTGATCAATTAGATGAGCAAATTATTGCCTTTAAAAAGCGAAACGATCCGGATGATCAAATTTACATCCTAGTAATAGATTTTGATACGGTCCGGAACACCTATATGCCTGTGTGGATGGGGAAAACCCTTGCCACTCATAACCGCACGTTTACCCTCTATACAGCCGATATCTTAGGCGACCATGTGCCAGAAATAATTTGCCTAGGAAGGAATAATAAAGGCGAACAAACCCTTGATATCTTTCGTAAGATTCTTCCTCCTCAGGGTCTTGGCCTATACTATACCTCTATTTTCTCCTTAACGACAAACGGATATATAGAGATACAAGAACAACCTCGTTCTGAAGCGTACCGATTATTGCAGAGAAACGATCCTAGCTTCCCCATCATGTTGTATACTCGGGATCCGGAAAGTTCTAATTTCATGGATCTTATAAGATATACATACCTGTGGAATATTCAGGAACAAAAATATGTGCAAACAGGTATAGAGAAAGTTCCAGGGCAAATACAGGCCGAAAAACAGCTAGCTGAGCTATTTGCCAAAGATGCGGAAGGTGTGGAAGAGTTTCTCTCCGGTCCCTGGTACCGGGTGGAAACCACAAAAAAAACTGAGCCCTTCCAACAGGAAATGCTCTATTTTGACCCCCAGAATCGCAGAATCGTCTTTTACAACCGTGATGCGCAGGAGATCCTTGTATGGAGATCCTCTTACCGAACCATCTACAGGGGGCTTTTTATTAATGCTCACAATGAGGCAATACCTAGCATGCAGAAGCAAATTGCCCTTTCCATACTAGGTATGGATACTCTAGAAGTTCAGGTTAGGAGTATGGATGATAATTGGAGCAGTGTATACAAGAAACTCAGTAAAGAGCTACAGAGAGTTCATACCTCTTCTAATCAGATTTCTAGCACCCTGTCTCCTTTTCACATAGAGGGAAGCTATAGTAACGACCAGGGCATAGAATTAACTTTCCATTCCCACACTTTTATACTGAAAGAAAAAGAAAACACCTTCGAAGGTGTCTATGTGCTATATTCGCTTCCAGAATACACTATTTTGGAATTGAAAGCTCTAAAACCTAATGGCCTTGTAGAGTTTGTGCGTTCTTATGGGGTAAGCTTGGAAGAGGAAAAAAAAGAAACACAGAAGGTCCGTATTTTAACCTTAACCCCTGTTTCTGTA
>JBDNDI010000134.1:0-7073 GCA_046719195.1 Spirochaetales bacterium
ATGGACCCGTATAACCTGTACTTGTACTGGAAGAAATACCCCGTCAATTTCCTGGCTAGGGATAGGAAGGGGTAGCGGAGGGGGGGAAACTGGATCCGGTTCTATCCGGACAAGTTCTACATCTAGACAGCTATTTCCCACATTTATCGAAAACGAGGACACGAACTCGCCTAGGGGGATAGAGGAGCCTTCGGATATCAAGAAATGAACATCAAAAGCAACGGTAGGAGAAGAAGAAAACGAGTAGTTGTGGGCAAAATGAAGAGGAGTATAGGCTATTGCAGACTGAGTCAGGTCGGGAAGGTAAGTTATTTGTAGCACTTGGGGAGGAAAGGAATGGAGACCGGATACTTTCATGCGGTAGAGGGTATTTAATACCCGAAGTTCATACACTTCTTTCCACTTTAAGGGCTCTAGAAGGGTTACAAAGGCTTTGTCCCCTGTATCGTTCCAGTTCACCTGGTACCGTATGACAGGGCTAAAGGAAAGCAGGGTAGACCGGTTGGCTCCCTCGACAGGACAGGAAAACTCCAGGCAGAACAATTCATCCTTTTCTATTCCCCCATTAGGGGAGAGGTAGGAACCATCTGCCACGGGAAGAAGGGTTTTATTAGACGAGCAGGCTTTTAAGGTAGCCTCCGGCGCAGGATCCCTGGATACTTCAAAAGTGCTTACATACTCCTCCCTGAGGGAATTGCCCGAGGTGTCTGTAGCGCTCTGGCTAATGCGTAGTTTGTAGGTTTCTCCTGCCTGGTAAGGTTCCAGGGGAGTCCAGCACAGGATAGTATTGTCTTGTTTCCAGGAAAAGGATCCTTTTAACGAAGGGAAAAGGGAGAAACTTTGGTATGAAGAGGGTATATCCATGGATTCGGAGAAGACAACCTGTATAGACTGCCAGCGATCGGTAATTACCCCGCCTTTTTCAGGTGACAACCTGAGAACCCTAGGGGAGTCCTTTTCCTGTTTTGTGTGAAACGTGTGGCTAAACTCTTTAGCAAGGGAGTTTCCCCATGGGTCCTCTGCCTGGGTAGATAACGAAAAGGAATAGGTACGGTTTTTTTCTACAGGAGTGTAAGGTGTAAAACTGAAGGTTTTATCGGTTTTCCATTGAAACGTGCCGCCTAAAGCTTCATGGTCCCGCTTAAAGGTGAACGCATCTTCGGTAGATCGCCTGTCCATAGGCTTAGAAAAAGATACCTGAACCTCGGTAACCTCCTCTGAGTTTAAAAAAGAAGCCTCGGGAGAATAGGATTCGATAGTGGGTGCTTTCATATCTAAAAACTCCTTTGTAAAATTGCAGGATATGGTATAAATGACATACCCATACAAAAGTCCGAAAATAATACGATTCTTCATGTTACCGCCTCCCCGTGATAAATAATTGCTTTAGATCCTCTTTAAGAGCGATACCCGTGTCTGTCTTTAAACCTCCTTGCCCTCCTTTTATGGTTAGTAGATAGTAGTATTCCTGGGACTGTCCGGCTGGAGAGAACCCTGTAAAGGTTACACTGAGCTGGTTCCCTCCTACCCAGGAATAGCCGATCGGATAGGGGCTAGGCGCAAAAGGGGGAAACAGGCAGGTGATTTGCAGGGCTTCCTGAGCTTTCAACTTTTCTTCTGCGGTTAGAAAGCTTGCTCCGGAAAAGATGAATCGAAAGGTGTATTCACTCCAGTTCGGAGGGAATAGAGTAAGGACTAAGGGAACTGAGGTATTCATGGTAGAGGCGTTGAGATTATAGTTGTCCTGGAGAAGATGGGTTTCCACTTCTAAAAACGAAACAGCAGGGGTAAAATACAGAGTGGGATAATTGTACAGGCGATTTCCCGAAGTATCCTCTGCCGTGTTCCCGATAGATAGGGAATAGGTTACTCCAGCCTCAAAAAAAGCATTGGGAAGAAATACAAGTACATTTTCGGAAAGCCAAACCCAGGTTCCCGCTAGATTGGGTTCTAAACGAACCGCATTCTTTGTTTTCTGCGGTTCCATTGGTTCGCTAAACGTAATTCGTAGAGCATCGGTGGGTTTAAGCAGAGAGTTAAGATCGGTACCTAGGGCAGGGAAGGTCTCTCCGTCTTTTAATGCAGCTTCTACGGAAACTACCCGGGGAGAATTGGTATCTAGCTGTACCAGAAAGCTATAACTCCAGGTATACCCCAGGGGCATACCCTCCTCGTCTGTAAGAGCGTTGGAGAGGTTAAGATTATACACGGTTTTATCCTGCCAACCAGGTTCTGGAATAAGGCGTAGCTTTGTATAAGTAGCATCCCATTCGAATTGGGTGGGAGTGGAGGGAGAGAAACTTAAGCTCTCTTTAAAAGAAACCGGATTCACGCTGCGGTTAAAGGTTAAAGAGATGGGTGTAGTAGGATAGATGACTTCTCCCCGGGCGGGCGATATTTCTTTGATATACAGGGTTCTCTCTTGTTTGTACTTATAGAAAAAGGGAACCGTACGGTTATAAAGGTGGGAAATTCCCTTAGAATCTAACACTGTACCTTTTATCGATAGGACATACCGAAACCCGGGAGCAAGCTCTGGTTCTGGACGAAAGTAGAGGGTGTTCTCTTCCCAGGTGAAGGTTCCGGGAACCGTTCCTGCTGCATCGTGAACTGTAACTATTGTTTCTGCGGAGGTACGATCTACCACAAAGGGAAACTCAACCCGGAGACTTCTGCTTGAAGCAACAATTTCATTTTCCTCTGCCGGGTACGTCTTTAAAGGGGGTCCTTCCGAAAGATCCAGTAAGGAGCAGCCCATAAACACCCCTCCTACAGCAAGCAAACCTCCGAATAGAAAGGTTACCCGAATCTGCATTAGGAAAAACCAAACACTGGACTTATTAGCTTTGCGATTCATTCTACCTCCTGAATGGTTTCTCCCTCCCGTAAAAAGGGGGTCGGATGCACTACTACCCGATCTCCTTCCTTTAATCCTTCTAGTACTTCTAGTTCCCCATTCCGACTAATTCCCAGCCGAACCTTAGATTTAAACAAACAGGAGTCCCGTACTAAAAAAACCGTCCCCTCAGGTAGCAGGGAAGATTTAGGAATCCAGAGGGATTCTCGCTTTTCCCCTATAAACAGACGGATTCGCACAAATCTTCCGGGTAATAAAGAAGGCAATGAAAAAAGAAAATTTTTCTTGTTCGATTGAGCCCTAATCTGAGGGGAAAGGTCTAGAAGCACTCGGGCTTGTATAGCCCGGGAAGGTGATTGCAAATAGGGGGAAAGTAGATGAAGGCTCCCAGAAAGAGTAAGCCATTCTCCTCCAGCCTGTTCGATAAGCACCTCTGCCTTCTGCCCTAGTGTTACCAGGGGTAAATCCCGTTCGCCTACCTCGAACTGAGCGTAGAGAGAATCAGTGGCATAAAGCGAAAAGATTAAGGAATCTGGGCTAGCTTTTTCTCCCACCTCTAAATGGCGGGTTTTAACCTTGCCCTGTATGGGTGAGCGAATTTCTGTCTCTTTTAGTAAAAGCTCAATTCGTTTGAGTTCGGTTTTCGCTAGTTCTACTTCTCCCTGAGCCACCTTGAGTTGCTGACGTAAACTTTGAGTTCCTAAGGTAATACAGGCTTTTTTGCGATCTTCCGGACTTAAAGGTGTGCTATATCCGGCCTGCACTAAATCCGAGTCTCTTAATCCTATCTTTTGTAGCTCCACCTCGCGACTGGCCTGTTCCCAGTTAGATTTAGTTTTTAAGTAGTTCTGGTACACAGATTCTAATTCAGAAGAAGAAATACCCCCGGCCTCGTGTAACTGCCGCTTGGCTTCGTACAGGCGTAGAGCGTAGGAGTGCTCTAGATTCCGTTGCTGGTAGTCTGCCTCTACTTTTCCTAAGGTTAGCAACCGGACTTCCACAGCCCGCTCACCTTCGGTAAGTTTTTCCTCTGCTAAAGCTAAAAGCGCTTCTTTAATGGCTAAAGCATTTTTAGCTTGTTCCCGGGAGAGTAGAAGTTTTTCCCTGGATAATCTAGCTAACACCTGCCCCTGTTCCACCCAGGTGCCTTCTTCAACTAAAAGTTCTTCCACTATCCCTTCCTGGGTAGGATACACATCTACTTTTTTTGTAGGACTTAGAACTCCAAAGGTTTCTAAGGTTGGGGTAGTAGTTTTCTTGCGTACCTGTACTACCTGAAGGGATAGGGGGGAGGGAGCCTGCGCTTTTTCAGCCGAGGTACAGGAAAAAAGGATCAGAACCAGGGTGTACAGGCATGGGGTATGCTTGGGTAAGTTCATGGCAGTGCCTCTTTTTGCGATGCATCTTCTGCGGCCTCTTCTGGATCCTTTATTATCGGGACAGGATAGGTGCCATACTGACTCAAACCTACTATCTTTAATAGGTTAGTTTCTAGGGAATACAGGTCTAGCAGGGTTTCAAGAATAGACATCTGCAGTCTAGCCAGATCTATTTCCGACTCTAGATACTGTAAACGAGTACCTTCGCCGATTCTAAGTTTTACTTTCTCTATTGAAAGCTTTCGTTGCAGTAACTGTTCTTTTTCCTTTAGCAATTGAAGGAGGGTTTGTTTTTCCTGCAAGTTCTGTAGGGATTCTTTAAAAGAAAACTCCAGTTCCCGGAGGGTTGCTTGAAAACCTGTCTCGCTCCGGGATAGTTGCAGTCGGGCTAGGGCAGGGGAAAGGTACTCTTCCAGGTTGTCCCAAACAGAGGTTTGACCGTCAAACGAACGGCTTCGTTCCTGCGTGCCTCGGCGGGAAAGTTGCATGCCTAAAGATACGGGAGGGGTGTCCCAGGAAAGACGTAACCCAATAGAAAAACCCCATTGGGTTAAGGGAAAGTTAGGACCTTCCACAAAAAAATTACACATTACCCCGATCCGGGGGAAAAAGGCCTGTTCTACCCGCTTAAGGTCATAGGAAGCAGAAAGTACCTCTATACGCTTTTGCTCAAGCTCCAAGGAAGATTTAATAGCCTTGGGTAAATACTCCCGAGCATGATCGAGGGCAAAAAATCCCGCATAGGTAGCATCTATTCTACCTTTTAAGCTTATCTGTTTTTCTTCTGGAATATGTAACGCCTTCCGGAGCTCGAACTGTAGACGTTCTATTTCCCGTTCTAGTTGCATTTGTTCGATTTGTAAATCTTTTTCTTTCAATAGTATGGAAAGGTATTCAAGTTCGGTTCGTTCCCCTAGTTGGAATTCTTTTTTTGCAATATTCGCTTGTTGGCGGGTCTTCTCCGTCAAACGGAATAGAATTTCCTCTTGTTTTTTCCGGCCGAGAAGGGATAAGTAGTGGAGTAGGGTGTTGAGGGCTAGGGAGTCTTCTTGCAGGTCCAATTGTCTTTTATTTAATTGCAAGGTTGCATATTGCAGCTCGCGATCCTGAATTTTTTTCCCCCGATCATACAACTCGTATTCGATCCCCATACTAATCCGATGCAGGTGAGAGTCCGGAGCGTAGTACACGACCGTGTCCATTTGCGTATAGCCCAGGTTTATGTGGGGAAAAAGTTGACGCAAGCTTAAGCGGTACCGCTCTTGTTGCCACAATTGTTGGTAATTTGCATAAGCGAACTCTAAACTTTGGGCTTTCGCTAGCTGAATAGCTAGGGGTAAGTCGAGGAGTAGCTTGTTCTCCTCAGAGAAAGGTAAGCTAGAACTTGTAGAGGTAGCTAAAACGATTAGGGTTAAGACAAAGGGTAGAGAAGAGGTAAGAGGGTGTATTTTCAAGGGACCCTCCCCCAAATCTGGCGTAACAAATTGTATAAATAGGGGTAGGAAGAAAGGGTCGCTTTTGTTTCTTCCGCTATAAGACTTGTTAGCACCAGGGTTTGTCCTTTTTTCAAGGTTAGCTCTGCGGTTATGGTGTTCCACCGCTGAAAATCCTTTAGAAGGGATTCCTCTTTTAGTTTTACTTCTAAGGTAAGGGGTTCTTGGCCCTGATCCTGCGTTCCTAAGCTTTTGCTTCGTTTTTGCATAAAAAGGGAGAGAATAAATACACTATCCTCTCTAACCTTGGGTGCATCTAAGGCTTTAGAAACCTGCACTTCACCGATGGAAATGGGAAGTTTCGGTACCCTGCCCGTGTATTCTGGATTCAGATAGGTATCTTGAACGGTTGTTCCCTTAAAGGAAGTACAGGTGATGGAGGAAGACAGCGTACAGAGCAAAAGCAAAATCAACCGTACGGGAAAAACCGCATGCATTCCGTTACCTCCCTTGTGTGTTCTGTTGGAGTTGTTTCTTTAGGTTTTCCAAATTGAAACGAATAGAGGGGTACAGAGAATGATTCGGCCCTAGTATCGACAGGGCAAGTTCCAGCTCAGTTTGACATCGCTGGGCCAATCCAAACCGCCGGTATACCGCTGCCAACTCTAGGGGTACCTCTACTAATTTTATCCAAGTTGCTTTTGCTTTTTCAAAAGCTTCTAGAGCGCCCAGGATGTCTTTTTGTAATAAGCGAATTTTCCCATAGAGTAAAAGCAGTTCGGGATTTTCTGAATCTAAGAACAGGGCTTTTTTGCACAACTCTTCTGCCTCTTTCTCTCTTCCCTGTTCCAGGTATAGACGGATCAGCCATTTTTGGGTTTCCAGATGGTCCGGGTAATTTTTTAGACTCCCTGTCCAAGCCTCTTCAGCTTCCTGTGCCCGGGAAAGGAAAAAGTACGCTTTCCCTAACAGTAGAGCAGCCGGAGGGAAGTGAACTACTTGTGTAAGCTTAGGACCGAGGATACGTATAGTAGCATCCAGGTCCTGCCGTATATAAGAGGTTTTCGCTTCCAGGTAAGAGGGGTGCAGGGAGGGTTGGTCTTCTAGGGAGGGAAGATGCGGGTGGGGCTTGAACATCTTTGGGAATAGGAACGGGATAACACCCAGGGATAGGGAAAAGGAAAGGATAAGGAAGAAGGGAAGAGAGAGGTAAAGAGCGGGTATTCCTAGCCTTCTTTGGGATAGAGGGAAGTCCCCGAGGTTTATTGGGGGAAAAGCAAGGGCAGAGCTCTCTTTTTTCTTTTTAAAACATACCCACATTCTGCAGGATAAAACAGAAAGAGGAGGCTAAAAAAATTCAAAAATTTAGAAAATTTTTTTATTTTTCTACAATGGTGTAGGCAG
>JBDNDI010000135.1:0-7040 GCA_046719195.1 Spirochaetales bacterium
TTTATAAAGTCAAGAGGGGCGTTGTACTACCCTTTTACCCCCGCCTTTCTCGGTAAGAGAGGGTACGAATAAATAGACTTCCGCCAATACCTAGAGCAAGACTAAGAATGGATAGAGAAACCCCAATGCCATATTCTCCTCCGATATTGTAAAGTCCGTGTAGAAGGGTGGCTGCACCGAATCCCCAGATAGTTCTAGAAACATACCGGAAATGGCTATATCCACAGGCAAAACCAAAGATTCCAGAGAGGGAGAGGTGTAGGGGGAGAGAAGTCATGGATCGTATAAAGAGAATTGTCGAATCCCGAAACGTGTAGAGTAGATTTTCAAATAAGCTGAAACCTAAAGCAGAAGATAAAAAAAGGAAAAATACGTGTTTTACAGAGATAGCCCTGCCTTTTTTTGTCCATAACAAAGGTACGATACCTTTTGCAAGTTCTTCTAAGGCAGCTATCCCCCAAGTTTTGCCTATACTATCTTGAGCTGGTGAAAGGAACAGGAGAAAAAGAGTAAGAAAGGAACCCACGAACCCCCCTAAAAAAGAGGTAAGCATCTGTAGGCCATAGCGGGTGGTAGGAGTACCTGTACCAAGTGGCTTATTCCAGGAGTTTTTCCCTTTGTAATACAGAAAAGCAAAAAGAGCTAGAGGAAGAAAGTTGGTAAAGAGAATCGAAAATCCTACCATTCCTTCCCCCCTCTTAGTTAATTTAAGCCTTTAACACTTTTTCTAGACAGGCAATAAACGTGCGGTTCTGTTCTTCTGTGCCTATGGTTACCCGAATCCAATCGTTTAATTGGAAGGAACGTAAGGGGCGGATAGTTACCCCCAAATCCATAACTTTTTGGAATACCTCCATAGAGTCCCTTTTTACCTGGACGCAGATAAAATTCGCATCGGTAGGATAGTAGAAGAGTCCTAACCGTTCAAATTCCTTGTAAAGGAATTCTTTTCCTTCTTGATTACTTGTAATCGAATTCTGCACAAACTCTTCATCTTCCAATGCAGCCAGAGCTGCTTCCTGGGCTAGGAGGTTTACATTAAAAGGCGTTTTAGTTTTAAAAAAATCAGAGATAGTTTCTTGTGCCCCTACACCGTACCCTACCCGCAAGCCTGCCAAACCATAGATCTTAGAAAAAGTCCGCAACACCACCAGGTTTGGATATTGAGCAAGATGGCGAATCGTATTGGGAAAGTCCTGCCTGTCTACATACTCGCGATAAGCTTCATCGGATACAACCAATACCTCTTTTGGAACTCTCTCCATAAACTTAAGGAACTCTTGTTCCCCAAAACTAGTTCCCGTAGGATTGTTAGGGTTGCAAAGAAAAATGATTTTTGTACGCCCATCCACTCGATTTAGAATCGCTTCTAAATCGAATCTGCCCTGTTGCATGGGAGCGTATCGCATCTGCCCCCCAAACAACACGGTGGCAAAAGTGTACTCCGAGAAGGTGTGTTCTGATGTAACAGCCACATCTCCCTCCTCTATATAAGCACCGGTGATAAGACAGAGTACCTCGTCCGATCCATTTCCCACAATTAAGTTTTCCCGTTCTACTCCAAGCCGGGAAGCTAAAGCATCCCGGAGTTTTACTGCCCCTGCATCCGGATATAAATATACCTGGGAAGCCATGGCCTGCAGGCGTTTTATAGCTTTTGGAGAAGGGCCTAGGGGGTTTTCATTGGAGGCGAGTTTTATGGCACCCTCCTTCAGCTTCCCGGGAGAATATGGCACAATGGTAGATAAGGATTTTCTCAGTTTCATTCAGCAGCATCTCCTTTCATCCTTCGATGTTCTTCCTCTAAATCCTCCAGTACTTCTGCTAATTTTTTTTCTACAGAATACGGGGTAGTTAAGGCAAAGATTAGTCTGGATGGGTCTTGAAAAGCTTGCTTTACCGTGCGCATAACCAGTAAAGCTTCTTCTTTGGTAAACCCATGCATAATAAGGGTTTTATAGGGTGTTTTGTTCACGGTTCCTCCTTGAGCCGTTCGGGAAAATGCTGTTCGGTTAGCCCAAAACGTTCATTTTCTTCCCAGTTTCCCCTAGGCTCCACATGCACCATTACATCGAATACCTGATCTATCCGATTTCGGATTTCTTCCTCTACTTCAATTGCAATCTCATGTGCCTTACCAACGGTAAGTTCCGGGTCAACTTCAATATCTAAATCTATATCGTACAGATTGGCCACTTTCCGTAACCGGGCCCGGTGCGGATTCCCTGCTCCTGGTACAGCTCGCACCGCATCAAAGATAGCATGGTACAGCTCTGCATTTGTGTTCCCATCCATCAATTCGGTACGCACTGCAAGAAAGATACTTACGGCAGAACGCATGACCCATACACTTACCAGCAGAGCGAATATCGTATCTAAGATCGGCTGTTCAAGAACTATGGTAAAAAATACCCCTAGTAGTACTGTGGAGGAAATAAGGGTATCATTCATCATATTTTTCCCATTTGCCTTTAGCATGTCACTATGGTACTTCTTTCCAAAAGAGAACTGGGACCAGGCCAAGACTAACTTTCCTACCACGGATACAAAGGATACATACAGGGCTAAAGAAGAAGGTATATTTCGGTCTATACCAGAAAAGAAATGTTCTACCGTAGAAAGAAAAAGCTGGGCGCCTGCAAAAAAGATAATAAAGGCAAGAAGGGTGGTTGCCAAGGTTTCTGCCCGACCGTGGCCAAAAGGGTGAACCTCATCCGAGGGCTTTGCGCTAATTCGACTCGCTATGAGAGTAATTGCAGCAATAATAACATCGGTGGATGTATCTATTCCATCTCCAACTACCGCTAGACTACCTGCAATAAACCCTATAACAATCTTTATCAAGGCTAAAAAGGCATTTCCCACAAGAGCAATGAGGGAAGCCCGACTTATGGCTTTATTCCGTGCTTGCATGTTTCTACCCACTGTACCGGAAATAAAAAGTTTTCTCAAGAATCGTTGTCCAGAGAAAAATTCTTTAGTATTTTTTTATTGAAATCTAAAAAAAATCTAATTACACGCAAAAGGAAAGGTATGCGCTACGACCGAATGACCATAAAACTACAAGAAGCCTTACAGGAAGCTTCTTCTCTTGCTCACCAATACAATCACCAATTACTAGAGAGCGAACACTTGCTTTTAGCCCTTCTCCAACAGGAAGAGGGAATCCTAGCACCTCTTATCGACCGACTCGGTGCCAATAGAAAGAGTATAGAGTTAAATCTAGAACGGTTATTAGAGAGCAAACCCAAGGTGTACGGAGAAGGGATGGATCTCCGAATGTCGGCAGAACTCGGCAGGCTACTAACCCGGGCAGAAAAAGAGGCAGCGGATTTAAAAGATGAGTACACAAGCGGGGAACATGTACTATTAGCTGCCTTAGTAGAGGAAGGAAAAATAAAAGAAATATTAAAAAAAGCGGGAATAGATCGGGATGGAATTTTAAAAGCCCTAAAAACCTTACGAGGGAATAACCGAATAACTGATCCAAATCCGGAGAATAAGTACCAGGTATTGGAAAAATACTGCCGGGATCTTACCGCTCTTGCAAGACAGGAAAAGTTAGACCCGGTTATCGGCCGAGATGAGGAAATTCGCCGGATTATGCAGGTTCTTTGCCGAAGGACTAAAAACAATCCTGTCCTTATAGGGGAACCTGGCGTAGGAAAAACTGCCATTGTAGAAGGTTTGGCAAGGCGAATAGTCTCCGGAGATGTACCGGATAGTCTTAAGAATAAACGTTTGTTGGCCTTAGATTTAGGAGCCCTCATTGCGGGAACAAAGTTTAGAGGGGAGTTTGAAGACCGGTTAAAAGCGGTTATTAAAGAAATTACCGAATCCAATGGGGAGATTATTCTATTCATTGACGAACTTCACACGTTAGTAGGGGCAGGTGCCGCCGAAGGAGCCATGGATGCCTCGAACCTATTAAAACCTGCCCTTGCTAGAGGAGAGTTGCGGGCTATTGGAGCAACTACCCTAGATGAATACCGGAAACATATAGAAAAGGATCCGGCTTTAGAACGGAGGTTTCAGCCTGTATATACCGGTGAACCTACGGTAGAGGATACTATTGCCATACTTCGGGGGCTAAAAGAACGGTACGAAGTACACCATGGGGTTCGGATTAAAGATGAAGCGTTAGTAGCTGCTGCCGTGCTTTCCGATCGATATATTACTAGCCGCTTTCTACCCGATAAAGCCATAGATTTGGTGGATGAAGCAGCTAGCCGTTTAAAAATGGAAATTGAGAGCCAGCCCACAGAGCTGGATCAGATTGAGAGAAAAATCTTACAGCTTACCATTGAAAAACAAGCCCTCTCCAAAGAGACTGATCCTGCTTCTAAAGAACGGCTAGAAAAGATAGAAAAAGAACTTGCAGAACTTCAGTCCAAGCGTAATGCCATGCATCTTCAATGGAAAAACGAAAAACAAATTATCGAAGAGATTCGAACTCTGAAACAGAAATTAGAAACCTTAAGCATTGAAGAAAGCCGGTATGAACGGGAAGGTAATCTTACAAAAGCTGCAGAGATAAAGCACGGACTTATTCCTCAAACCCAACGGGAGCTAGCCGCGAAAACCCAGCAACTAGGGAAAATCCAGGGAGAACGACGCCTTTTACGAGAAGAGGTATCGGAAGAAGATATTGCCCGGGTTGTGTCTAGCTGGACGGGTATCCCCGTGGCTAAAATGCTTTCTTCTGAAATGGCAAAGCTGTTAAAACTGGAAGACACCCTCTCTCAAAGGGTGGTGGGGCAGAAGGAAGCTATCCGGGTAGTCTCCGATGCTATACGAAGAAACAAAAGCGGGCTTTCGGACATAAACCGACCCCTCGGCACCTTCCTATTTTTAGGTCCCACAGGTGTAGGGAAAACTGAATTGGCTAAAACCCTAGCCGACTATCTATTTAATGACGAGCGAGCCCTTACTCGCCTAGACATGAGTGAATACATGGAAAAACACTCTGTCTCCCGGCTTATCGGCGCTCCTCCTGGGTATGTTGGGTACGATCAGGGCGGTCAGTTAACAGAAACCGTGCGAAGGCGACCTTACTCCCTTGTGTTATTTGACGAGATTGAAAAAGCCCACCCGGATGTCTTTAATATTCTTCTCCAACTGTTGGATGAAGGTCGGCTAACCGATGGACAGGGTAGAACCGTAGACTTTAGAAACTGTATCATTATCCTTACCAGCAACCTGGGAAGCGACTTGATTCTGCAGACGCAGGATTTAACAGCTATCCGCCCCCAGATGGATGTCCTTCTGAAAGCTACATTCAAGCCGGAGTTTCTAAATCGATTAGATGAGATTGTTATGTTCCATCGATTAGGAAAAGAAGAGATCCTAGCGATCGTTGATCTTGAGCTGAAAAAAATCGCAAAGCGTTTAGAAGAGAAAAAGATCACCCTGGATGCAACTCAGAAAGCAAGAGAACTGTTAGCCAATCGAGGATTTGATCCGGCTTTCGGAGCCCGGCCTTTAAAACGGACGATTCAGAATCTTGTCTTGAACCCTTTGGCAAAGAAAGTACTGGCAGGAGACATAAAAGAAGGGGACAATGTAACGATTGATGAATCCGGAGGAGAGATCGTTTTTACCGTATAACCCACGTTGACAGACCCTTAAGGAAATAGCTACTTTACCATAGCTCTTTGATTTTTAAAAAGGGCATAGAGAATATAAACTATTCGCTAGAAGGGAATATCATGGCTAAATTGTGGGAGAAGGATTACTCCACAGATAAACGGATTGAAGACTATACCGTGGGAAATGATTATATATTAGACAGGGAATTAGTGGTAGCCGACTGCCTAGGCAGTATGGCCCAGGCAAAAATGCTCTTACGAATTGGCCTGTTATCCCCAACAGAAGAACAAAAGATTCATAAGGAACTCCTTCAGATAATAGAAGAAGCGAAAGAGGGCAGATTTTCCATAGGGAAAGAAGATGAAGATTGTCATACGGCCCTAGAAAACCGGTTAGTGCAAGTCTTAGGAGAAATCGGTAAAAAAATCCACACAGGCCGTTCGCGAAACGATCAGGTACTAACCGCTCTTAGAATATATGGAAGGGAGCAGCTCCTGGAAGTATTTGATAGTTCCCTGCACCTAGTATCTTCCTTGCTTAAAAAAGCAAGGGAGTATCAAGAGATACCCATGCCTGGTCGTACCCACACCCAATTAGCCATGCCAAGTTCTGTAGGACTATGGTTTTCGGCCTTTGCAGAAGAGATCTTGGATAATATAGATCTCCTACAGCGGGTGTATGACTTGTGGAACCGGTGTCCTCTGGGCTCGGCTGCGAGTTATGGGACCTCTCTTCCCCTAGACCGGGAGTATACCGCAACTCTTTTAGGCTTCCCCAAGATTCATCATAATGTACTAGCCGCTAACAATTCCCGAGGTAAGCTGGAGGCAATGATTCTAGATGGGTTAGAGCATATAGGTATAACTCTTTCTAAACTTTCCACCGATTTGATTCTCTTTTCCTTACCTGAAATTGGATATATTTCTCTGCCAAAGGAGCTTTGTACCGGGTCTAGTATTATGCCGCAGAAAAAAAACCCTGACGGTCTTGAACTTACTCGCGCTAAGGCAGCCGTACTAAGTTCCTATACGATGGCAGTTAAAAACATCATCCGTTCCCTTCCTTCAGGATACAATCGGGATTTTCAGGAAACAAAAGAACCCTTTTTAAAAGGGCTTTCTCTTTGTATACAAATGGTACAGGTGATGAATCACCTAATCCAACATCTTTCCATACACGAGGAAGCCCTGCGTAAAGCCTTTACCCCTGATATCTTTGCAACCGATGCAGTATACGAATTGGTTTTGCAAGGGATTCCTTTCCGGGAGGCTTATCAACGAGTAGCCAAAGAACTTTCCACTCTTTCAGTTCAAGACCCAGACAAAGCCTTAGCGAAACGTACAAGCCAGGGTACACCCGGAAACCTTGGATTAGAGATTCCTCAAAAGAGGCTTAAAGATTTAAAAACATTTGTTTCTCAAGAGAAAAGGCACCTTGAACAAACCTGGGAA
>JBDNDI010000136.1:0-7009 GCA_046719195.1 Spirochaetales bacterium
ACGACGATCAGGGATCCTCTGGCCTGAAGAAGGCTACGTGCGGTACAAAGGAAAAGCTTTATCAAAAATGTCGGAGAAAGAGTTGTTTTTCCACAGAGGTAAAACCGGCTTTGCTTTTCAAGATGCAGCTCTCTGGTCCAATCTAACCGTGTTCCAGAATCTCTACCTACCTCTCCAGTTTCACCGACACAAGGCCCACCCGCGGGAGTTAGAGCAGCGTATTCTCTCTCTTGCCAAAGAGTACGGACTTGAAGGGGATTTACAGCTACGGCCTGCTCAACTCTCGGCGGGAAAACGAATACTAGTATCCTTTGTTCGATCTATTGTGCTAGATCCCGATATTTTATTCCTAGATGAACCTACCACCTTTCTCGATAATCTTACGGTGGATCGCATACTTCGCACCTTAAAACAAATGAAAAAAGAAGGTAAAACCCTTTTAATTGCCACCCATAGTCCTGAACTCACCTCTCAGCTCGCAGATCGATTGGTAGTTATGAAGGGAGGCAGTATATTGGAAGCAGGGCCGGTGCAACAGGTAGTTCGAAGCAGGAATCCACTGGTAATAGAAATAATTTCCGAAGTCTTGAGTGAAGCGGCAGTTTACGATACAGATATTCTTGAACTCTTGCAGGAGGATTAAAGCGGGGGTAAAAGTATGAAATTTAAAATTCGCTATGCAAATCAGATTGTGGGTGTTTTTGTAATCCTTGCTATCCTCTTTTTAACCCTAGTATTGATTTTAATGGGGATTAATCAACGGTGGTTTGCAAAAAATTACTACTTTAAAAGTCAGTTCCTATCGGCTTCAGGACTTAGCGTAGGTATGCCCATTACTTTTCGGGGATTTACCATAGGCAAGATTACCAAAATTTCTTTAACCGACCTCAACCTTGTAGAGATTGAATTTTACATTCAAGATACCTTCTATCCCAAAGTGTATGCAAACTCAGTGCTGCAACTCCAAACGAATCCATTAGGGTTAGGCGGAGGATTGGTATTCCATCAGGGTAAGCGTCCTACCGATCCTTTGCCGGAATACTCCTTCATACCCTCTTTGGATAGCTTGGACGGAAGGTCCCTAGTACAAGCGGGACTTGTAGATATTCCGAGGACCGAGGATGCCATAACAAGATTAATCGGAGAGATTGATCCTATACTAGCAAATCTGAACAATGTCCTTGTATCGGTAAATACCCTCCTTCTCACGGTAAATACTTCCTTAGAAGGCAAAGGAAGTGGAGCTTTAGCGGGTACGGTTCGTCAATCCGAAAAAATAACCCAGAATCTTGCCAGTACAACCAAAAGTATCAGCCAATCGATAGAGCACCTACTGGAAGAGGCATCGCTAATTGCCACCCATTTACGAATGGGTACTACGGTATTACAAGATCCTAGGGGGATAGTACAAACGTTGCTGGATCCTAAAGGCTCTTTAGCTACCTTCTTTGATGACAATAATCGTCTCTTTCAACAGATAGAGGAAATTTTACAGGGTATCAATGCCAACCTAGCCGAGTTACAGCAATTTGCCACTTTTCTGAACTCAACCCAGCCTAGACTATTAGGTGCTTTAGAGGAAGGTCGGTATGCCTTACGGAAAGGGCAGGATGTATTGGAAGGACTGCGGAACAATCCCTTTCTACGAGGAGGTATTCCGCCCCGACAACCCGTACCAACTACTCAACAGGGATACCGATTGGAGGATTATTAACCATGCGAATCTGGTTTCCTGGAATATTGCAATCCTTTTTGGTTATAGCTCTCCTTTTAGCCCTTATAGGATTTCTAAGCTGCTCTTCCGCCCCTCCGCCGCAAAAAGAGATATTCGAAAAACGTAACCTAGCCTCTCAATATATGGACTTTGGAAATCGGTACTATCAGGACTCAGATTTTCCTCAGGCCTTACAATTGTATCTATTAGCTCGAAATTATTACTCTTCTGTAGATGATACGGAGGGGATTGTAGCTGCCTACAATGCCATAGGAAAAACCTATTTACAGCTTGCGCAATTTGAAGAAGCTTATACGCAGTTTTCCTTTGCTCTGGATCTTGCTCGCAGAAGTGGGAAAACCCCTCTAATATTACTTTCGCTGAACAATCTTTCAGAAGCTTACTTTACCCGGGGAGAATACGGAAAAGCATTCGAACATCTAGAAGCATCCAGAGCTCTAGTTTCTGCAACAGCTCCCTACCGGCTGGAAGATGGGGTCTTTTTTCACAATTTAGCCACTGCTTTACATGGGTTGGGCAGACAGGATTTAGCTAAAGAAGCGCTTCAGCAGTCGATTCTCATCAATACCGAATTAAAAAATTACGCGGAGTTAGCTTCAAACCACTATCTCTCTGCTTTAATTTTCCTAAAGGAACAAAAACTTACCGAAGCCTTACAAGCAGCCCAACAAGCTCTAGAATACGATAAACTTAGGGAACAGAGCATGGGAATAGCTCAGGATCTGAACCTCTTAGGGGTTTTACAGGAACAGCTCGGCAATTTTGAAGAAGCGTACTCTTTTTTTGTTCGAGCTTACCTTGTGTTTCAGTCTCTAGGCCATCGAAAAGGTATGGAGCGAACATGGAGCGGTCTGACGCGTGTAGCAGATAAAATGGGCTTTCCGGAAAGGGCAAAAATACTGCCTACTCCTAGGGAATAAAAAAAGAAAAAGGAGGAACTAGGTTGAGAAATAACAATCCCGTATACAAACTAGTTACCCTCTTTCATAGGTCCTTTTTAGGATATCAGAAGTTTTTTTTAACCCTTCTAAAAGGTGTTTTATTTTTAGGGATTCTCGGTATTTGTACGGCTTTTATGGTACTCCCCCTCTGGTATTTTTCTATGCATTTTCCCCAAGTATATGGTATCTCAGTAATTGTGATATTAGGAATAGGGATTCTTCTTCCACCTACGCTTCGGTTGTACAAAAGTTTTACTAGCAGAGTGAATTTTCCTGTCAGTATTACTCTTAAAAAGGTATTCCGGCGTACCGGGTATATTTTAGGCATACTTCTCTGCTTAGTAATCTCGTTATACCTATTTCAGGAAGGTAGGAAATTCCTTAGCCTAGCCTTACTCGGGATGGGGATTTTCTTTACAGGCTTAGGCTTACACCACCTGTATGAAACGAAAAAGTAGACTCCTCAGTAGGACGGCAACAGTACTACTACTTCTTTGTGGTTTTTTCCCTATATATGGAGACTATCCGATGCTCACTACCTTAGGGTTGGAAGATCCCCTGTTTCGTCAGCATCAGGAAGATGTTGCTAAAGCTTACGAGGCGGCAAAACGGGGTGCCTTGCCCCCACCTTTGGTGTTGTATCAGTACAAAGCGCGGCCCGAAGACACTTTGTTTACTTTAGCGGCTAGGTTAAACCTGCCGTATGAATCCATCAGTACCCTAAACTCCCTCCCCACCATCGGAGTTCCTATAACCAACCGTAACCTACTGATTCCCAACCAGCCTGGAATATTTCTACCCAATACTCCTAAAAATGAAATTGAACGACTTATGCATTCCTGGAGAACTCCGGAGGGACCTACCATTGAGATAGAGGGTCGAGTTTTTTATTTTCTTTCCCAACAACGATTTCATCCGGTCGAGAGATCTTTCTTTTTACAAATTCTCTTTGTATTTCCTCTTAAGCAAGGTATAGTGACTTCTTCCTTTGGTCTACGCTTAAGTCCTATTACAGGAGAACGACACTTTCATTCGGGTATTGATTTGGCGGCTCCTCCAGGTACCCCAGTTCTATCGGCCCGTGAAGGAAAAGTAGTAGAAAGTGGCTCAGATCCCCTATTGGGATTGTTTATTGTAATTGAACATGAAGGGAATTATCATACGCTTTATGGTCATTTAGAATCTAAAACAGTCCAATTGAATCAATGGGTAGAATCGGGTAAAATTATCGGGTATGTCGGCATGACAGGGGCTACTACAGGACCACACTTGCATTTTGAAGTTCGACAGAAAGGCAGAGCTGTAGATCCAGCTACCCTGCTTCCGAGAAGGATAGAAACAAGACCATGAAAGGCTTTGGAAAACCTTCCACATACTTTCTTTTTTTTGCCCTTCTCTTTCCGGGTATTACCAGTGTCCTGCAGGCTGATACCCTTAGAGGAAAGCTCCTTCAGATTTCCGAAATAGAAAATGGTATCGTTTCAGGAAATTTCCAAAACTTAAAATTGGAAGATTTAGGGGGTATAACCTTAGGAGAAGACCTAGATCTAGTTAGCGGAATTGAACTTGCTGTTGAAATTCCCCCGGATCTTCTTTCTTATAGTGGTACCGTAGCTTTATACATATATCGTAATGTTTCACCTGAACTCAAACGGGAGGTAGAATCTTACAAAGGTGAACTGTTACATTTCAAACCTTTTCTTCAAGAGCGAAAAGTCTTTATCCATATTCCCCTTTTCTCCCGCGCAGGTTTTTTACCTGCTCCCGATACAGTAGATCTAGACAGACCCTTAGATAGAAGCAGCTTCCCTCTTGTATTCACCTTTTTACCCATTATGAAAGGAATTCCAGACCCTGTTTGGAGAGCCGAGTTTAAAGCCCGTGTTCGTCCCCTGTTTAAAGATTTAGGGAAAATACGGTTCACCATTAAAGGTCCTTCCGGCCCTCTACCCCTAGATCAACTTCGGGTTTATATGAACGATGAACTAGTATCTTTAAAAGAACCAACCCTAACGGTAAAACCTGGAATAAAAAATTTTCGCATCGAAACAGAGGGATTTCCCCCTTTCCTGACGACGGCAGCAGTGGAAAGAGGAAAGGAAATTACTATTGATGCAACTTTTATTAAAAAAGAAGCAGCGCTTAGAATTAATGCTCCTGCCGGAACTTCCATATACATTGATGGAAATCTTATGACATATAAGTCTCCGGAAATTACAATTGAAGCAGGTGAACATACCTTTACCTTCCGTTTAGGAGACTATCAAATCAGTAAACGATTTTATTTAGAACAGGGTAAGTCCTACAGTATTTCTCTTTATCTTGACATTTTAATAAATGAGCACTAAATTTTTTTCAGGAATTAACGATATTCTAGGTGTCGGCTGCATATAGTTCCCCTCCCAGTTTACTATATAAGGCCGATACCAATCAGTTGACCGGTTCTACGGAACCGGTCTTTTTTTTCATTCCCGAATCGTACCCTAGCTTTATGGTACGTTCTGTACAGATTGTTTTGTTTGTTACAGCACTCTTCGCTGTTCTTATAGGAATAGGATTAGGTATTGCTATTGGGGCAACAAAAAATATCCAGTATTTTGAGAATGTGGGAGATTACAAACCCGCTATACCGACCCAGATTTTAGACATTAAAGATCGCCTTATTACGGAGTTCTTCTCCGACGAAAAGCGAGAAATTGTTTCTATAGATGAACTTCCCCGGCACCTGATATATGCGCTAATTACACGAGAAGATCAGGATTTTTTCAATCATAATGGCTTTAGTTTACGGGGTACCCTAAGAGCGGGAATAAATCTACTGTTAGGACGGTATTTTTCCGGAGGAAGCACCATTACCCAGCAAATTGCCGGCCATCTATATGCCAACCGTTCGGAAATATCTCTAACTAGAAAATTAAAAGAGTTATGGTGGGCTTTGCAACTCGAGCGTAGCCTTACCAAATATGAAATCTTAGAGTTGTATTTAAACAAAATGTACTTCGGATCCGGAGTATACGGGGTAGAAGCAGCGAGCCAATTCTATTTTGGTCATTCCGCGAGAGATCTAACCTTAGCGGAATCCGTAGCTTTAGTTATTCAATTGGCTAATCCTGTACGGTATAACCCTATTAAGTATCCTAACAGGCTTAAGCGGATCCAGTATGAAGTGCTCCAGCAAATGGTACGGTTGGGGTACACTACCCAGGAAGAAGTTGAACAATCCTTTGAGGAATATTGGAGTAACTACGATTATACCCGGAGCAGTACGGCCACAGCTTTTTTAGAACGGGAAGATAAAGCTCCCTATTTTAGCGAGTATGTTCGACAGGAACTAAATGAACTCCTATTTGGATCTATCGATATTTACAAAGATGGTCTTATTGTACACACCACTTTGAACCTAGATTTTCAGGAACGGGCAGATCAGTTAATGCGCGAGGGAATTTCCAATGTAAACCTCGAGTATCAAAGTACCTCCAACAAACGGGTAGATTTTGCAGAAAAAACTTTTATTCCCATGATAGATCTTCTATCTTTAACCTTTAACATCGAAGATATTCGCGTTGCTGATCGAAAAAGCCGACAGAGGGCAATGGAGTATTATCAGAAATCCTTAAATCATATTCTGGATATTTCTGCTATGCTTATGGGTTCCGGGGATCTTAAGTTTGCCTCTAGAATGGGATACTCCTTAGCCCAGAAAAGTGCAAAGCGAAACACAGTAGAAGGGGCTCTTATTACCCTAGAGAATTCCACTGGATATATTTTAGCCATGGTGGGAGGCAGCCGGTTTGAACGAATTAACCAGTTTAACCGGGCTGTACAAGCGCGGGTGCAACCGGGTTCTGCCTTTAAGCCCTTATACTATGCTGCTGCAGTAGAACGCAAAAAGATTACCCCCGCCACTATGCTTTACGATGGCCCCGTAGTTTTCTGGAATGACGATGGCACACCTTACACACCAATGAACTATAAAGGGGAATGGCAAGGACCTGTGTTGGCCCGAACTGCATTAGCAAAATCCATGAATGTTCCATCATTAAAAATTCTGGATTCCATCGGTTTCGATGCGGCAATTCAGACGGCTGCTGCTCTGTTAGGAATAGAAGATCCTAATGAAATTCAACGAACTTTTCCGCGTAGATATCCCTTAGGGTTAGGTATAATAAGTGTGTCTCCCATACAGATGGCTAGGGCTTTTGCTACCATTGCCAATCAAGGTAAGGAAGTCATGCCCCTTGCGATACGCTATGTAGAAGACCGGAACGGAAAAGTTATTGCCGAACCTGAAAAGGAACTACGCAATTTACAGCGAAAAAAAGCACAGCGGCGA
>JBDNDI010000137.1:0-7003 GCA_046719195.1 Spirochaetales bacterium
CCCCGACCTCTACCGGGGAGGCAGAGGAGCAAGAAACCTTCTCCTTTGAAGAGTTTGAGGAGCCTAGCTTTAAGCCCTCTACTCAAGAAGAAACGATTGAAGAGGGGATAGCCCCCCCTAGCCCGTCTGTATCTGCTGAAGAGGAAGCAAAAGATCTGGAGGAAATTGCCCTGGATGATTTGGGGGGAGAAGAATTTAGTTTAGGTGATTTTGGGGCAGAGTTTGGAATATTAGAAACCGAAGCAAAACGGGAAGAAGAACCTGCTATCAATATCCCTGCAGGTGCTGCGGAAGTTATTGCTGCGGTTGCCGAAGAGGAAGAGTTCACTCTTTCAGAGGAAGAGTTTGAAAGATTTAAACAAGCCTTAGCTACCTTACCCCTGAACCTCAAGCGGGCTATTGAAGAAGTCATCGGGGGAAACAAAGCTTCCGATGCAGACCAGATTAAATTGATCCGGTACCTTCTTTCCGGGGAGCGGATTAATACTATAGCTGCTTTTACGGGAAAATTATTAGGAACCACCCTTAGAGTTCCTAAAGGGTACGAAAAACGAACAGGTTTAGCCTACGAAGAGGAAAGGGAATCCCTTGCCTATATTCTTAAGGAGCGGGTATTCCCCCTAGTTCGAATGGTTGTGGCTACTGCCCTAGCCTCTACTTTAGTATTTTACCTTGCGTATCTATACATTTACCGCCCCCTACATGCTCGATCCTTGTTCCAGAAAGGATATGAACTTATAAAGGAGGGGCGATACAGAGAAGGTAATGCATATTTTGATAACGCTTACCAGATCTGGGCAGATAAAAAGTGGTTTTTCCGATATGCTGATTTATTCATCCAAAAAAAAGAATATAAATTGGCAGCAGAAAAGTATGAAAAATTGTTAAAACAGTATGCGGATTACCCTCATCCCCGTACAGGGGTATGGACGGAACGGAAAAAAGACTCCTTTTTCGATCAGGGTATTTTATCTTACGCAGAAATGGAATCTAGGCTAGTTCAAAACTATGAAAAAGCAGAACAACTTCTAAAGCAATTATTGGATGTAAAAATGTATCATTGGGAAGGCTTGCTTGCTCTCGGTGATAATTATATGCGATGGGCCGAAGAAGTGCCTGATAAGTATCAACAAGCACGAATAACCTTTGGAACCCTGCTACAACATTATGGAGACAAGGATCCGATTCTTTTTCGCTTTTTGGAGCTGTTTATTCTCACAGATGAAGAAGTTGAGGTGAATCGTTTAAAAGATTATTTTCAAAGTAAGAAAAAGTTGGAAGTAGATGTGCTCCGGTATGCTTTGTTAGGCGGATATTTGCTCGACAAAGGAAATCTAGAGGATGCTCAATCCGTTCTTATGCGAGCTTACCAGGCTAATCCTAAAGTCGCAGATGTACATTATCAATTAGCCCGGTACTTTAACCGTCTAGGTAAAGCAAGGGATGAGCGGATAGCTTTAGATAAAGCTATAGAATTGTACAAAGCCCAAGAGACTCTCTCCCGAAAGGAACTATGGAAACTCATTGATACATTCCGAAGGGACGGAGATTACCGGTATCATCGTAGGGAGGTTTTAGACTCGGAAAAGGCCTATTTAGAAGGTATACGTAGGTATGAAGAAGCCTTGGCCAATCGTATTCTTAATAAGAATCGGGAGTTAGCTAAGCTCTATGTAGGATTAGGGGATCTGTATTTCTATGAAGGCCAAAGATTTTCAGAAGCTATGCAGCAATATAGAAAGGCTGAGGATTCGTTATATTCGGATCCGGGAATGTCTTATCGTATTGGATATATCTATTATTTAGATGGAAGGTATGAACAGGCGATTTTAGAATTTTTAAAAGCAGAAGCCTCATTCCCGAGCAATCCCAATGTTCTGTTTTCTCTAGCTAATGCTATGTTTCAGAGAAATAACTATTTTGCTTCTAGCGGATATTATCAGTATTTAATTGAGAAACTTCGTTCAGATCGGGATAAAATACGGCACTTTGAACCTCACGTAAAACCGGAAGATCGGGCTCTAGTTTTGAACTTAATGAAAGCTTACAATAATTTCGGAGTGGCTCTCTACCGATTAAGCGAACGAACCCGAAACCAGGAATTAATTTCGCAGGCTTTGGTATACTTTACCGAATCTGTGGAACTGTTTGAAAATTTTGTGCGTGACCGGGAGACCCAAGTAAGAGGAGAGACTAAAAATCTAGCCTATCTAAACATGCGAAAAATTATGAATCCCCGTCTTTCGGGCAATTTAGAAATATATCCTTCTATTCCCTACGATCTTCGGTATCTTGAGTTTTAAACCGATACAAATAGTATGACGAGTTTGGATACAGCACCTTATTCTGAAAAGTTAAGTATATGGAATCCCTATCCTCTAGAGGTAGGGAAATGTATACGTTTATCTTTAGGCGATACAGAACTTTGGGTCGAACGGTACGATATTGAGTGGCATGTTCATGTCGGGATTAATACTTCAGAGGTTACCTTGCCCCAAATTTCTGATGTTCCTAAGGATCAGAAACCCCAAACCACTGATTGGAAACATTTTTTAGTTCGGAATGCTCCTTGCTTTTATCCTGTCCCTGCTATTCCGGATCGGCCTTTGGTGGTAAAACCGGATCGTTTATTGGTTATTTTACCTGGGGAAGTAGGGCAGTTTTTTATTACTTTCCCCTTATGGTTGCGGTTTTCCGTAGGCCCCATTGGAAAAGCTATAAAACCAAGACTCCTGTTTGAGACTCCTTTATTCCGCATGAAGTCAACTTGGTTCGGTGATCCGATTTCAGGGGAACTTTGCTATTCCACCCAAACAAGGTTGTTTACCGATTTCAATTCCTTGCCTGAGCATCCGTTATATGCGATTTGTCCCCTTCGCATTCGAAATGAGTCTGCAATAGAACTACCCTTTGATAAAATTTGCCTACATACCGAACTTCTAAGTTTGTATGGTGGAGAGAACAGAATCTGGACTAATGCTAGCGAGGTAATCTTTAAGGGAATTGATCAGGAAACGGTTATAGAACCTTCTAAGGCTTCTCCGTCTTTTGAACCACGAGTTCGGCTGTTGGCCTCACCAAGACAAGTGTCGGATGCCTGGTACTTTCGAAGGACCTTTAACTTGCTTAAAATTATTACTGGCTTTTAAGGAGGGGGAGGCATGACAGTTTTTGACTGGATAGGAAAGATTCCTCAGAGTGTGCTACAGCGTGGGTTATCCGGGGTGCTGACCCTTACTATAGGTGTGGCCATCCTTCGCTTAATATTGTATATAAGCAGCAAAACTTTTTTAAAGCCCCTCTCGGTTCACAGTCGTCTAATTGTAAGAAATCTTTTGCTGTATACAGGTTCTGCTATTTTAGGTATCACCCTGCTCCGGCAAATAGGATTTGATGTTTCTACCTTATTAGGTGCTGCCGGAATTATTGGAGTAGCGGTAGGATTTGCCTCCCAAACTAGTGTTTCTAATGTTATCAGCGGATTGTTTCTCCTTTCAGAGCGTCCCTTTGAGGTTGGGGATGTAATTCGGGTGGGGGACAAGACCGGGATAGTGAGCTCCATAGATCTAATGTCTATCAAAATTCGTACGTTTGATAATCTGTTTATCCGGATTCCTAACCAGATGGTATTAAATACCGAAGTTACCAATATTACCCGGTTTCCCATACGCCGCCTGGATATTCCTCTGAGTGTAGCCTACAAAGAAGACATAGAACGGGTTAGAACGGTTCTTATGGAGGTAATAGAGGCGAATACGTATGCACTACGGGAACCCGAGCCTCTGTTTATTTTCCAAGGATTTGGAGAATCGGGTGTAAATTTATTACTAGGGGTGTGGTTCCAAAAGCAGGATTTTCTAGCTTTAAAGAACTCGCTGTTACCGCAAATAAAAGAACGGTTCACTAAGGAAAATATAGAAATACCCTTTCCCCATCTGTCCCTCTATGCGGGCACGAATACTCAAGCCATACCCGTTCAGATCGTTTCTACTCGGGAACCTTAACCATCCAACCAAACTTGTCAGGTATGGCTCCGTACTGTATGCCTTTTAAGGTGCGTTGGAGGGCTAGGGTAAGTTCGCCGGGCTTGCCCTGGTTAAATATCGTGGTACGCTTTCCATGGGTAACTGACTCTATGTATGCTACTCCAGCAGCAGTCCCAGTTACAAAACATTCCTTTGCAGAATCTAATACCTCATCAATGGAAATAGGACGTTCTTCCACTGGCACCTTCATATCTTTGGCAAGCTCGATAACACTTTTTCGGTTTATGCCAGGTAGAATTGTATCTTTTAGATCCGGGGTAACCAAGGTCCCGTTCTTTAAATAGAAAAAGATATTGCAGGAGGAGCCTTCTTCTACGTACTTAGCTTCTTTTGCATCTAGGAAAATCGCTTCCATGTAACCCTGCTTCTCTGCTTCTTTTTTAGCTAGAATAGGAATTACATAATTAGAACAGCATTTAATCCAACCGGTACCGTTAGGGGTAGCTCGAATGCGATCGGTGGTTATAGCCTTAGAACTACCTGGTTCAAAATAAGCACCAACGGGAGTGGTAATAATAACTACCCAAGGTTTATAGGATAATCCTAAACCAATACCGGGTTCAGAGTAAGTGAAGGGTCGAATATATATGGAGTGTCCTGTGGTAAAGTTCTCTTTTTCCCAAGCTGGGTCATACACCGGAGCATAACCGAGCTTTTTATTCTTGCGAATTAGTTCGATTACCGCATTTACAAAAAGTGTTTCCGGATATGGAGGCATAAGCAGACCCTCCATCGAACGATACATTCGCTTTGCATTTTCATCAGGACGGAAAAGTTTTAACCCTCCATCTTTTTGCGGATAAGCTTTTAGACCTTCAAATACTCCAAGCCCGTATTGGGTGGTGTAGTTCACTAATGGTAATTCTGGAAAGGAGTTCCGCTGGGCTAGTAATCTCTGTTTAGCTTCTTCGGAGAGATTTGCTTCTTCCGAAGGGGTAGAATGAGGTTTTTCTATATACTGTTCTTTCCACCGATTTCCTTCTTCATACTGGGCGTAATACACCCACGGATACATAGCAAGCGAAAAACTCTTAGCCATTGAAATCTCCTGCAAGTATGGAATATCAAAAATTGTAGGCCGATCAGATTTTTTCGTCAATACCATCCCTTCTTGATTTTTATCTCTTGCCTATCTAACATACCGGCCTATGGAAGCAATTTTAATACTTGCGGGTGGATCTGGAACTCGGTTATGGCCTCTCTCCTCTAAGGAACGTCCTAAGCAATTTCTTTCCTTTGGGCTAGACCGTAGTTTTCTCCAATTTGCTGTGGAACGGGGGCTCGCGGTAAACCCGACAGCAGAGGTTGTTATTGTTACTAGCGATACGTATTGTGAAGAAACCTCAGCTCAGGTAGAGGCGTATAAAAAATCCGGGGCAACCATTACGGTAATTGGAGAGCCGGAGGGTAAAAATACCGGGCCTGCAATTCTCTTAGGGGCTCTTTACCTACGAAAAAAAGTATTTCCATCCGCTCGGCTTTTAGTCTTATCGGCAGATCATTTAATCCATCCAATAGAAGCTTTTGTCCAGGATGTAAAAAAAGCAGCAAGTTTGGGAGGAAGAGGGTGGATTACCGTATTTGGGATACCGCCCGAAAGCCCCCATACGGGATATGGTTATATAGAGAGAGGGGAGGCGGAGGGCGAAGGATTTCGGGTAAAAGCTTTTAAAGAAAAACCGAACGCAGAAAGAGCCAAAGAGTATGTGGCATCAGGAAACTACTATTGGAACTCGGGCATGTTTCTTTTTCCTCTCGATGCTTTGTATAGAGAATATGAAAAGCATGCTTCGCAAATTGTAGAACCGTTTAAAAAAAAGGGACTGTGGGAAGGGGTAACCCTAGACCAGATAAAAAAATACCTAGTCGAAGTGTATCAACAAGTGCCATCTATTTCCGTAGATTACGCAATTTTGGAAAAATCCGACCGGGTAGCGATGGTGGAAACTAATTTTGCCTGGAATGATGTGGGAAGTTGGGACGAGGTAGCCCGGTTGCTACCTCCTGAAAGTCCATCGACCATAGAAGTAAAGGCTAAAAACAATTACGTGAATAGTGATATACCCGTAGCTCTCTGTGGAGTGGAAGATGTAATCGTTGTGATCAGGGACGGGAAAGCCCTCATAATGAAAAAAGGTACAAGTCAGCTAGTTCGGGATATAGTGGCAAAGGTAGCTCCATGAGAAGACGTTTTATTCGTTTCTGGATCTGCGGTATATTAGCCTTAGGTTCTTCGATTCTATGGGCAAATCCGTCTATTTTTGATGAAGAACCTGCAGGAGAATTAGAAAGAAGCAGAAAGATACCCGATCCGGAATCCCTTATTGGATTAACTTTACAAGAGGTTTTTACCTCCTTTGGCCCTCCGATAGAGGTAGGGGTTGTCCGTGGAGACGAACCCTGGCAGGATGATGTAGTGTTTATATACCCCGAAGGGTTAAGTCTTTTCTGGTTTCAAAACCGGGTCTGGCAGGTTCGACTTTCCCTTCCCACTTCGGGGGAAGCAAGAGGTATCCGCATTGGAGATTCCTCCCTAAGGGTATGGGAACTTCTAGGTTCCCCTTACTACGAAGAGGAAGACTGGGCCTTGTATCATGTCTTTACCCCCAATTTCCCTTTACGGCTTAGGTTTTTCTTTAAAGGAGGAGCAGTGGAAGATATTTACATATACCGGGGAGATTTTTAGGGGCATGGTAATCCTTCGAATAGGAGATATATATCCAGAAACTCTTTTAGATTCACTCCCCTCATTTAAAGACTGCTGCCAGGGTTTAGAGGTAACTGAGTCAACTTTAGAGTCTCCTTTAAAAAAAAGCTGGATCTCTTTATTAAAGGGTTTTAAAGGAACACGAGTCCTTTCGATACTGAAAGAAACTGCTCCTAGTAGATGGAAGGAGAAAGATCTTTTTCACTATATCCGGCTTCCCTACACTCTTAGGTTTACCCAGCCTTACTGG
>JBDNDI010000138.1:0-6999 GCA_046719195.1 Spirochaetales bacterium
TTTTTAGCATTTCTGGGGTAACACAATCTGCAACCGATAACCCAATAAATACGTCTGCCCCCACCATGGCTTCTGCTAAAGTTCGTGCCTTGGTATTGGAGAGGAACTCTTCCTTTTCTTTGGTTACTTGTCCGCTCCGTCCCTTATGCAAGACCCCTTTACTATCACAAAGAATAATATTCTCCCTCGGGACACCCACGGTTAACAGCATTTTTGCACAGGAAATTCCCGCTGCTCCGGCCCCATTGAATACTACCTTCAGATTTTTTAAACTCTTCCCTACAATCTCTGCTGCATTGAGAATCCCTGCGGTAGATATAATGGCTGTACCGTGCTGGTCGTCATGAAAAATGGGGATATTGCATTCCCGGATCAAAGTCTGTTCAATTTCGAAACATTCGGGAGCCTTAATGTCTTCTAGGTTTACTCCTCCAAAAGTTGGTTCTAGGAGTTTTACCACCTCTATTACTTTCTGAGGATCCTTAGTGTTAATTTCGATATCGAACACATCAATATCAGCAAACCTTTTAAATAGAACACCCTTCCCCTCCATAACAGGTTTAGAGGCTAAGGCTCCCCGATCTCCCAACCCAAGAATGGCTGTACCATTAGAAACCACCGCCACTAAGTTTCCTTTTGTTGTGTATTTGTAGGCATCTTCCGGGTTTTTTTCAATTTCTAACACAGGTTGAGCTACTCCGGGTGTATAAGCCAATGATAGCTCTTCTGCAGAGCGACAGGGCTTAGACGGAAGCACCTCCAGTTTACCCGGCTTCCCTTCGCTATGATAGGCTAATGCTTTTTCTTTAAGATTGTCCACAGATATTCCCTCCAAGTTTAAGTATAGTGCTTTCAGTATAATATGATCATTCTTGTTCGGTCAATAGAAATAAATGATATAAATGATCATTGACATTCATTATTTTTCATATATAATCAGATCTATGGCATCATTGCTTATCCCTGCCGATAGGCGCCGACAGATTTACGAGCAACTAAAACAAAAGGGTGTGGTGGCAGTTTCTGATCTTGCCACTTTACTCGGGGTATCTGAACTTACCATTCGCAGGGATTTAGACGAAATGAGCAGGCAGGGGCTAATTGAACGAACCCATGGGGGAGCCATTCTGAATCAGCGAATCAGCGTAGAACCTCTCTATCAACAAAAGGATGCAGCCCACAAACTTGAAAAAGAGGCGATTGGGAAAGCTGCTGCAATGCTCGTAGAGGATGGCGACACTCTTTTAATAAACAGCGGTTCCACAACCCTAGAAGTTATTAGAGCTTTGAAGAACCGGAAAGTACGGATCATTACAAGCAACTTAGGAGCAGTGTCTGTATCTGCTGAGGGCGATTTTGAGTGTATTCTAATTGGCGGCCTGTATCGCCCCCGATCAAATTCGTTGGTAGGAGCTTTAGCAGATTTATCTCTCCAGCAAGTCTACGGTAGCAAAGCCTTTATAGGAGTAGACGGTATTAGTTTCCGGTATGGCCTTACAACTCCGATCTTAGAAGAGGCAGAAATAGCCCGTAGAATGATTGAACGCACCCCCGGGCCGGTTATTGTGGTCGCGGACCATAGCAAGATCGGGGTGGTTTCTAATTTCGTTACGGCTCCTATAGATAAAATCAACATTTTGATTACTGACGCACATATTGAAGACAACTTTCGGCTTGAATTGGAAAAACTCGGCATCCGAATCATCATCGCGGAGCCGAAATAAAATATAATATACCTGCAAGTTCTGCAGGGGTAGGAGGCAAAAATGGGTTACGTAGAAGATTATCCGAAACAGTACAAAGATTGCACCTGGATTGATATTAACTACATGGAAAAGTTCATGGTGGATGCTCTGGTAGCTACCGGGGTTCCGGAACCGGATGCGAAGATTGTTGCAGATGTTCTTATTGAATCGGACCGGCGGGGTATCGATTCCCACGGAATCGGCCGTTTGAAACCCATTTACATAGATAGGATTCGGGAGGGCATACAAAATCCCGTTACCAAAATAGACATTGTGCGGGATCGTAAAACTACTGCTGTACTGGATGGCAATAATGGAATGGGACATGTTGTATCGAAGAAGGCGATGGAAATAGCCATTCAGAAAGCCAAGGAACATGGGATGGGTATGGTCGTGGTACGAAACTCCACCCACTATGGTATAGCAGGGTACTATGCTAGTATGGCGGTGAAGGAAAATATGATCGGTATCACCGGCACCAATGCCCGGCCCTCTCAGGCTCCTACTTTTGGGGTAGAAAACATGCTAGGCACCAATCCCCTCACCTTCGGGATTCCCACAGACGAGGAGTTCCCTTTTATTCTAGACTGTGCCACTAGTGTAACCCAGCGCGGAAAAATCGAAATGTATGCCCGAGAGAAAAAACCTCTTCCTCCGGGATGGGTAATTGATGTTGAAGGGAAAACCCGAACCGACACCGAACAAGTGCTGATTGACTTAACACGGGGCAAAGCTGCCCTAGCCCCCTTAGGCGGTTTGGGAGAAGAGGGAGCTGGGTATAAAGGATACGGCTACGCTACAGTAGTAGAAATTCTCAGTGCAGCTCTTCAGGATAACCCGTATTTAAAGATGTTGAACGGGGTAGATGAACACGGAAAGAAGATTCCCATTCTATTAGGGCATTTCTTCATTGCAATTAATATAGACGAGTTCATCGATGTAGATCGGTTTAAGAAGATTGCAGGTAATATCTGCCGCGAACTTCGTGCTTCCCGAAAAGCACCAGGGGCAGAAAGGATCTTTACGGCCGGTGAGAAAGAGTGGATTGCCTGGCAATACCGCAAAGTACATGGCATTCCTGTGCCCCCTAGTCTACGGAAGGATATGATAGCATTGAGGGACATGTACAAGCTTCCCTATAAGTTCCCGTTTGAATAAGATCGTCCCAGCCATCTCTTGTTCTCGATTGAATAAGAGTAGCCCGGCCATTTTAGTCCCCCTTTGCATAAAACGAGGCCGGCCAGCTCGGGAGACGGTTCCCGTTTGCCGCCAGCTTTGGGGGCAAACCCCGTTTGCTGCGACCTTTGGTTTCGGTTCCCGTTTGCTGCCACCCCTGGAGATCGTCCCCGTGTGAGACGTTCCTGGTTTGCGTTCACCCCTGGGGACGAGCCCCGTTTGGGACGTTCAATGTGCGGCTTGCTATGTAAAGAAAGCCCCTATGAGCGCCCGAGGGTGTTAGCGCCGCAGGCCTTTACAGAATCACAGGCCTTTACGTACCCTCTTGCAGCCTCTAGGGACCTCTCTGAGTAGTATTATAGGCCGTTGCGCACCTCTAAGGAGTACATCCTCAAGAGACGGTGGAAAAACGCGCATGGGATGCAAGGTAGGGACGGAGGGATCATCCGAATTACCGTGTTTCTGAAACAAGACAGATTATGCTCTTCGAGATCAGATAACGGGACTATTTTCAGCTTTGGGACTCCATGATCACTGATAATTAAAGGCTTTCCTCTTTCTTCTACATGCCGGAACAATTCAAAAGCCTTAACTTTAAACTGAGACTTAGGAACAACTTTATCCATTCTCATCCCCATATGGTAATCTCCGTATAAGTTCATGGATTGTGAACTAGGGTACTTTTATTAAATCAAGAGAATTGCATTATCTATGGTCAGAGGCATCCCCCCTTTTTTCTATGTAATCCGTTTGGGACAGGTAGAAGAGTGGCGGATTTTACGCTTGTCTTTTAAATAAATTCCCTTATTCGTTCTGCTTCCTTCGTTATTGAGATTAAGTTTGTTTGAATAAAATTAATAAAACCCGGGTATGGAAATAGAATAATAAAAGGTATACAATATAGTAAAACAACTATTGCCCTGCATACAATGACGGGCTTCGTCCGTCAAAGGGGAAATAATGAAACAATCAATTCTTTTTCTCATGGTGCTAGCCCTGGTGCTAGGAGCGTGCAATTTAGGGAGTGGTGGGGGAGAAAGTACGGATACCACCCAGATTACAGCCAAATGGTTTATAGAGAAAGGCGCTCCCTCCGCCTCGCAGGGATCGAACGGGGATCTATGGTTCGATACAGACGCAGCCCTTGTGTACGTAAAGACAGGAGGACAGTGGGTGGCTGCCGCTTCTGTACGTGGACCTGCGGGTTCAGGATGGCTGTTTGGGGCAGGAGAACCGGGTGCTACTTTAGGGAGTGACGGAGATCTGTACCTTAATACCACAAACTCGATGGCTTACCGAAAGCTTGGAGGAATATGGCTTGTTCGCCCTGAAAGGGGATACAGGGGCAACAGCCTCACAGGGAGAGGCCGGAACTCAGTGGTATAGCGGTGTAGCAAGTCCCGAACCCACCGTACCTGCTGCAGCGCGAGCGGGGGATTACTATATGCAAACTACAACTACGATGATTTACAAAAAAGATAACAATGGATTTTGGAGTTCTGTATTACAGTTATCCTATAATAATCTCCCTTCTTTCATTTACACTCCCCACATGGATTCATAGGATCCTAATATATCTTTTTATGGAGTTGCTTATGGCAAGGGGATCTATGTAGCGGTAGGGGATTCTGGGACAATTGTGCGAAGCCAAGATGGTTTGAATTGGCAGTTAGTGGCGGAGCACGAACCTGAAAACTCAATTATAACCAAAGGATTAGAGCCTTACCCAGATCCAAGCAATGAAATTTCTGCTAATCTATCCGATGTCGCCTATGGAAATGGAATATTCGTAGCCGTGGGATCTAACGGTGCTATATTTACAAGCTCTGATGGAAGGGAATGGGCTGATGCAGGAATGGGAGAAGGGCCAAATCTAGAAATCGTAACCTCCCTCAATAATACATTCTATGCAACCGGGGGGGGGAACTTATGGTATAGCAGTAATGGAACAGATTGGATAATAGTAGAAGGTATATCGGATGATGTTGCAGTATCCCCCACCTACCGGAACGGGAAATATATTGTTTTTGCTCAATCAAATGGGCCTATTATTTATACGGGTACTAATGGAATAAGCTGGACAGCTAGATCTTTACCATCGGAAATGGCAAACGTTGCAATATATAGCGTTACCTTCGGGAGCGGGTACTTCGTGGCAGTTGGATACGATTTCTCTTATAATAATAGACCTTGTATATGGATTAGCCCTGATGGAGAAACTTGGTCTAGCCTGGATTTACCTTTGCCAAGCTATGCTTATTTAACGGATATTTCCTATGGAAATGGTTTTGCTATTGTAGGATACGATGAAACTAGCTACACCACCCCATTAATACTCACAAGCTCAAACGGTATATCCTGGAATATCCAAACTTTCCCACCTAGTGGCTCTTTCAACAGTATCTACCCATGCGAGCCCGCAGGTACCTTTGTGATAGCTAGAGGCTATAATCTATATAGTGGTGGTGGGTATTAAAGTAAGATTGTTCCTAGTATTAAGAAATAGGCCTGAGTTTCCAACTGCCCTTATTTAACTTACCCATTCGCCCGATATGCAATTATTAGCTAAAACGGTGCGGATGGGGGGTATCCACCAAAGAGTTAAATTATCTAAGACGACGGGGAATAGAAAAATATACTCCCAACGCTGGCATTATTTCTTTCAAATACTTCGAAAATTGCGGTGGCTCTATCTAGAAATCGCTTCTTTCTCTGACTGATAGCTTCGATAGATCTTGTTGATTAACCACAACCCGTACAGTACCCCACTCCCAAAAATACCAAGGGGTACCCCTTCGAACCTTCCCCCTTCCCTCCAAACATTCAGGATCATGGCACAAAGAGCAGATCCCATGGTGATAAGCTTAACTACCATAATCGTGGAAAGCAAATAAGCTACCGACTTTTTTTGCTTACAGGCAAAGGCTGTCCAAAAGGCAAGGGGCACAATTAACCCAAGATCAAGAGCTTGAACCACCAAGGTAGTGGAACCATACAGCTTGCCTGCAATATCTCCCTGAAGCGCTCTATATACAAAGGGTACCCACATACCAAGCAGGACGACCCCCATAAAAGCTGAAATCCAGCCTACTCCTTTTAAGGGAAAACGATCCGAAAAATACCCAGGCAATTCTTTTATACGGATACGAGAAAGAAGAATAAGGATTCCTGCCATACTAGAGCTAAACAGTACAAGGTGCAAAGGAAAAAGAGGCCCTAAAGCCCAGAACATCGTATATTCCAGGTATTGATACACAAAGTAGGAAAGAAATCCTATTAGAAATAAGGTTTCCCGTACCTCCAACCGACGTGAAAGGAAAAGAACCCCCCAGTACGCCGGCACTACCAGGAAAAAGGTCACCGCATCCCAACCGATTCCTTCCTGAACCACCCTCTCCGCGCTATACCTATAAATTCCTGTATCCCTGTATTCATAGCTTTCTCCCCGAATACTAACGGCAGGTACAGTTATTCGTTCCCCCCGAAAAAGGAAACCGATTCCCGATGCTAAAAACGCAGCAAGCCCTATAGAGAACAATACAATTCTTGTTTGGTTAATAGTCATATTCACCCCCGTCTGGACTCTACACGAATGGTCACTTTTAGTCAGGAGTGTTTATAGTAGAAAACATAACTTACATCAAACAATTGACTAACAGAGTTATGGGTAGATGAGTCGACAGGGTTATTGATAGACCTGCGGTCTAATAAAATCCGGGACTACTTCCGCCTACTATGGACAAAAACATGAAGTTTTATTAGATTATGAACAAACTTAAGTGCCGAAGCACAAGATGCGCGGGCAATCTAACCGATCGTGCGGCATAAGGTAGGGATTGTAGTGGGCGCTTCCGCACATGGCGCTGGAAGGCCTTTCAGGCCTTGCGGCGATCAGTAGGGATTGTACGGTTTGCTAACGCAAACGGCGCCGTAAGACCTTTCAGGCCTTGCGGCGATCAGTAGGGATTGTACGGTTTGCTAACGCAAACGGCGCCGTAAGGCCTTTCAGGCCTTGCGGCGATCAGTAGGGATTGTACGGTTTGCTAACGCAAACGGCGCCGTACCCAAGAGGTAAGGG
>JBDNDI010000139.1:0-6985 GCA_046719195.1 Spirochaetales bacterium
TAAAGAAAGGTTCTATTTCAAAGGTTAATGGTAGGAATCAGAAAGCACACGGATATACTCCCTGTCAATAATACGACAAAGTTCCACAGCCTCTTTCATAAAGTTTAATATATTTGCCTCTTCTTTATATTTATAGAATTCAATAGCTGCGAGAATCTGATGTTTTGCAACCACTTCACCAATCAACGTGTAGCTTTCAGAATCTGTTTACATTTTTCTTCCTGGTCAAATCCTTGGGGGATGTTTACGACTGCGGTACTTCCATACCCTACAACTCCTGCACCTAGCCTTTTCACTCATCGGAGTGCCTCTTCTGTATTGTGAGTTAACGCTTCAAAATCTACTCCTGCTTCTGTGATTCTTTGTTCTGCTGGGAAAAAGAAATTACAAGCTTCCACAGGAATCCTCCCATGATCTACCTGAGAAAGTAGTTTTGCGAAATCGCAGGATGGTAATTCTATCAGGTTATTCAATTGCAGTTCCAGGTAATTGCAAGGGTGAGCGAAGGTAGTTCTTGTGATTAGGGTGGGTGGCATGAAATACGATTTAAATAAACAGAAATACCTACAACTTGGTGCAAAATAGTAGGAAGGAGGTTGCAAAGGAACATTAGAGATATAAAGCTCTAGGGCCAGTAACTAAAGATAAAGGTTAACCCTAGTTCAAAGTGGTACAATTTAACTGTAAGCATTGAATGGACATTCTTTTGGAAGGGGTGCTTCATTATGCTCCGTATCTAGTAGAATTGTAGTGTAAACAATATGGAGTACCTTGGAACTATCTCCCTGCAATTTTAATGCGGGTTGGTTCAAGGAGAACTCGAATCACAGATAAACATCACCTACGTCTTCTAGGCATTGAAAAATACCAACTCGTGTAACTTTCAGCCTGTTTCATCAGTCCGGAACACCGCCTGTTTTATTTTCAGGAAGTTTCTGAGACTGGAAACTTGATACTACAAGCCTTTTCAGAATCAAGTTGAAAACACGATCTGCGCTTTTATAGAAGTAGGAGGCATGTGAACTGCCCACTCCATTGCCTCAACACTTTTCTCAAAGGGAAATACATCTGTGATAAGTGATCTGATCTGTAATCGACCACTCCCCAATAACGCAAGCGCCTTTGGGAACATGTGAGCATACCGAAAAACATGCTCTACCCGTGCTTCAACAATTTGAGCTGCTACCACATTATACTGGATGGAATTACCAGGCATTCCTATAAATACAACGCATCCGCCTGGACATAGCAGATTAAAAACTGAGCTTGATGCGTCCTCATTTCCACTAGCTTCAAAAACTATATCAGCACCCCATCCTTCTGTTCTTTCTCTTACCACATCGCTTAGGTTTACCGTGTTTATGTTTACTGGCACGATAGGTCCCAAGGTTTTTGCCAGATCTAATTTTTCTTGAACCAGATCTGCAAGAATAATTTCACTACAACCGCCAGCCAGAGCAGAAAGAGCAGTGAGAATTCCAATGGTACCAGCCCCTATGACTACGGCTTTATCACCTGGTCGAATGGTTGCTTTAGTTGCTGCGTAGAGCCCCACCGCCAGGGGTTCAACCATAGCTCCTTCAGCAAAAGAAACAGTATCCGGTAGCTTGTACGTATAATCAGCAGGATGCACTACGGTAGGTCTGAGAATACCATGTACCGGAGGTGTTGCCCAGAAACGGATATTCGAATCTAAATTGTATTTTCCTAATTTGTAGGGGCGACTAGAGGGATCCGGAATTCCAGGCTCCATGCATACCCTGTCACCCGGTTTCAAATGTGATACCTCTCTTCCCACTTGGATCACAACTCCTGATCCCTCATGTCCAAGAACTAAGGGTTCACGGACAACAAATGGCCCAATCCGGCCATATTGAAAATAGTGTATATCACTTCCACAAATCCCAACATTACAAATAGCAATCCGTACATCTTTAGGACCTAATTGTTCCTGAATTTCTATTTCTCGTATAGAGATTCTCCTATCTGGTTCCAACACTAGAGCTCTCATATCCTTACCTCACTTGTTCGTATTCTACCCATCCAAGCTTTTTATAGGAATTTCTTCGATGATTCATAATACGCTACCGGTTCAGAAATTCCAAGAGGAACGACTATGATTCTATCCCCATCCCCCATAATAATGTCTCCAGAAAACCCGGTAACACCTTCAACTGAAATAGGTATATCCATGCCATCGAACTGAAATCGCCCAATTACATTCCTCTGGTTATTATATTTTGAACAAAAGGGAATTTTTTGGTAAAGGATATCATCCGTATCTCTTACCCCCTCTGTTTGAAACAAAGCCACAAGCCCCTCGATAAACACAATTGAGAGTATTTTCGGAACCCATCAATCCTACATTCGTTTCCGACTGGTCAATTACAATAAAGTCCTCCTCCTTTATAGTTTCTATCCAGGGGTAGGGGCAAATTGTCTCGATGTGGTAGGGAATAAATTCGGAAATAGACTGAGTCACTAATACGTGAAATAGTTCCATCAATAGAAATATTTGTCATGGTATCAACCGAATCTTACATTAGCATAAATATTGGCTGAAAATGAAAGACCCCCTATCACATACTGAGCGCACGAAACAGATAAACGCTAAGAAAAAGTAGGACATTTTTTTATCTTTATTTAAAGGGAAAGATAGATACATGCACAACTGAACTAAAAATTACGAATAAAAGAATTTCCGTAAGGAGAGATGGGCTATTTATGCTGAAGCATACGAATTATTTGCGGAAATCAAGCTCCTGGATGCGCGAGTAGAAGTAGGCTCCATGATAGTTCCATCGCCACAGAGGCTCCAGATGTTAGGGGGCAATAGGGGAAAAATTTTACAACAAAAAAGCGGGCGTGAATTTTGGGAAACAGCAGGGAACGTTGGTCAACATGATCATCGGGGATCAGACCGAGAACTTCAAGAGGGCGAATGCAGAAAAAGATATAATTTCGAGAAGAACTCTCATAATAAAGGCTTTATTATGACCTGTATAGGACGCTCCTCCTTCCCACTCCTTATCAAATCAGACCAGAGTATTAACCCTGGACTTAATCTACCACCTTTCGATTGACACCCTTTGTTCTACTATAGCGCAAGGAAATAAGTATTTATTCTATGTAGCCCAGCAAATATTCCTGATAGATTACTCTGATCCTTCGAATATGCAACAGGCTATTCTGCATTGACAAAAAAATCTTAATACTTTTCAAAACAACCTAAATTTTGGAATCAATTGTACGCCTTACCCTTTGAGTTTCGGGATATTATAAACAAAACAGTGGCTCTGGGTCTCACCTCGTAACTCGAGTCCTAGTCTTATCCTTACAGGGGCCCGTCACCTTCAAGAAACATCTTTAATCCTATTACATCATCTTAGGGTTTGGTCTATTACCTAAGAGGCTAGAGCAGTCTCTTCTGAGCTGAAGCGATTTATACACATGCTTTAATCCAAATTAGACAACCCCTACCTTTCTCTTCTTCAAAAACACCTTAAAACCCTGCATATCCCCCGCGGGGAATTGCTTCGTGCCAATGCTAGTTCCTCCGTCCCCCTTGGCTATTTATTATTAGTGGAACAGCGGCTAACCGCTGGGATGCTAACCTACTAGCAGAATGGTTATCTGCTTGAACGCGAACTTTTCGGACAAAATCCGGGGAATACGCTTAGTACCAATTTTGCAGAATACCTATTCCGAAAAATTTATTCTTCGCAAGAGAAAATCTGAACGCCGAATGCGAAATTTCGATATTAAAAAGTTCGCAACCAGGCGACAAGTTACAATGGCAGAAAGGTTGGTTTGGGTGCAGGTGCGTCTCCACCGCTTACCCCTAGCCGAATACCCACATATACAGCGGAATAATAAATAAGCTCAGGGCAGTAGTAAAAGTGACCAGCATACTGGCCCTTTCGCTCTCAGCTCCAAACGCTTTACATACGATGGCCACTTGAGTCATGACCGGAAGAGAAGCCACTACCAGGAATACTTTCTCCATCAATTCCGGAAGCAATAGTTGCCGCATTAATAGCCAGGCAATACCAGGTGCTATGAAAAATCTCCCTAGAAGAACTGCCCCTGTATATCTGTCCAAACGGATTCCCTGAAACCCAATGGAGGACATTGTTATACCAATAATGAGCATGGACAAGGGTGTGGTAAGGTCCGCTGCATACTTGAAAGAGGCAACAAGAAAGGGGGGGAGCTTCACCTCAAGTAGAACCAATAGAATAGCTACCAAGAAGGCACCTAACACAGGATTTAGGATTCTTTTCAAAGTTTCTATAGAGAAAAACCTAGGGCTCTGTCGCCCACCCTCTACATCCCTGCGTATATAGTACACTCCAAGGGTCCAGAAGACCGTAGTATTTACCAGATAGTAAAGAGTAACGAAGGGGACGGAGGCCTCCCCGAACAAAGCTAGATTTACCGGTAACCCCACAAATATCGTGTTAGAAAAGGCAAACAAAGCCCGGAAGGTACCGCGGGAGCGAAGGGGCAGACGCAAGAGCTGCGCTAAAAGACTCGCTACTCCATAGGATCCAAGAATAACGGTCAAAGGCACCACTATACCTGGTCCAAACAGAAGCAAGGTGCTTCTGTTGAAAGTTCGGGTAAAGTTGGAAAGCATTAAAGCAGGTAGGGCTAAATGCAAGACTAGCCTAGAGAGGAATGCCGAATCTTCCTCTTTTAACCAGCCTCGCCGGGCTAGAATATACCCTACCCCCACCATAAATAAAATCGTTAAAACTCCCTGAATGGCGTTGTAGACAAGTTGCATGACTTTACTATAGCAAATAACCGAATTTATTTTTATACTAAATCAAAGAACCGCAGTACTGATGATGCTATACCAACGGGTCTATAAAAACATAAAGCAGTCTTTTACAACTAAAAGCCCTGCAGCCCAGGTCCCGCAACAAAGGGCTTAGAAAAACCGGCGGCGGGTTTTTGACATTGAAGGCCCTATCTTACACGGACTATACCCATAGGTCTATCCATCAGGAAGTGGACTTTTGCAATTGAAGACGCGTTGACTGCGGACATCGTGTTCCTTACAACTACAGGCGTGTAAATTGCGTAGAGAGGGCTATAAGAAACTTAATGCGCGTTGATCGCAGTCTGAGGGCTTCCTAAAACTGCGGGCGCGTATAATTCGGATCTAGCGCTTTATGCAATTGCCGGAGATATAACCACGGCAGGTTTGCAGACATAGGGATTACAGGAGGAAGGATGTTTATACCGATTGGAGACGACAACCGGGACAGGCGAACCACTCCCATTATTACGTATATTTTGATCGCCTTAAATATTTTTGTGTTCATCTTCTACCAGGGTTGGGGCACCAATTATCGCTTTACCTATGCCTACTCAATGGTTCCGGCGGAGGTTTTAAGTGGTAAAGATATAGTTACCCCTGCCCAGGTCCGAATCGACCCCTTCACCGGATTACGAGTCCGGATCCCCGGCTTACAGCCTACACCTATTCCGGTATTGCTAACTATTCTTACCTCCATGTTTATGCATGGGGGTATTGCTCACCTCCTAGGGAACATGCTGTACCTCTATATTTTTGGAGATAACCTGGAAGATCGTATGGGAAAGGTTCGTTTTCTCCTTTTTTATTTAGCTTGCGGTGTAATTGCCTCCTTCTCGCATGTGTTTGTATCTGCCACCCTCGAGTCTGGATTACTTATACCCACTCTGGGTGCCTCCGGAGCGATTTCGGGTGTATTAGGGGGATATTTAATTTTATTTCCGCATAAGCTTGTACGGGTTCTCTTTATCCAGTTCATACTAGCCGTTCCTGCAGGTATTGTGCTTATCCTATGGTTTCTCTTTCAATTGATAAATGGCTTAGGCTACTTAGGAGGAGTCATCGAAGGAGGAGGAGTAGCGTATGCTGCTCATATCGGTGGATTTATATCAGGAGTAGTATTGGTAAATGTTTTTACTCCCCGGCGCCGATACTATTATTGGTGAACCATCGAAAACCTGCATCAAAAGGGCTTCAATCTATACGGGTCAGGAGGTTTAGACATGTCTCAGGATACAATATTTGATAAAATTGTTCGAAAGGAAATCCCTTCAGAAATTGTGTACGAAGATGAAGTGGTTTTGGCCATTAAAGATATCAATCCCCAGGGGCCGGTTCATGTGCTAGTGCTTCCCAAAAAAAAGGTTACCGGCTTTGACCAGTTAAAAGAGATGGGCATTGAGGCCGCGGGTCAATTTATAATTGCGGTAAGTATAGTAGCTTCTCGCTTAGGATTAAAAGAAGGATATCGTGTAGTGTTTAATGTAGGCCCCCATGGACAGCAGACCGTTCCCTACATTCACGCTCACATTATAGGCGGCAGGCAAATGGGTTGGCCTCCGGGCTAGAAAAGCTTGAAAAATTGATAAAATTAATCATGGATGGTATATTTTAGGTATAGTTCTTTGTAAGGAATAAAATATGATGATCAAATTTAAAAAAGTAATACAAAGTTCTAAAAGTTCTTTGAGCGATAGGCTACGCCTTCTATTTCTTCTTATGCTTAGTACTTTGCTGATTAGTTCCTGTTTCTTCTTTTCTTCTGGGGGAGGGGGGGAATGGGATTAGCCAAGTGGTAACCGAGCTAGAAGCAAGTTTTCTTACTACCCATAAAATTCTGCATGGTACGAGTGGCACTTCAAATTCTATAATGCCTCGCCTACTCTCTGCTCAACCCCTAACGCCTTTTTCTAAGCTTGGGACAGGCAGCGGTATACACGCTAAGGCAACGGTAGACGTAACGGGAGGTATATCATTTAATAATGGAGAAAAATTAAACTAGCCGGAGCCTGGTCAAACTACCCGTTGGGTTGTGTCCCTCTACGGAACATCAAGCGGATATAATATATATAAAATTACGGTGACTACCACCTATCCTTCTAATAGCCCAGCTTTAGAAACCGTAGAGGAATACCTGGTGAAGGATATCGCGAACGGCGA
>JBDNDI010000014.1:0-16552 GCA_046719195.1 Spirochaetales bacterium
GCAGCCTATCCCCGATGAAGAAAAAATAGGCATAAAAGAAGAAGATAAATACGTTTTAGGTGTTAAAACGGAATTTCTCCGTAGAGGCTCTGCAACTATTACGGTTAAGCCCGCTAGACCTATTGGAATTGCTGGCATAGTAAAAACTATGTCCGTATGGGTTGCTGGTCGAAATTACAACCACACCCTAAAAGTTCTTTTACAGGATTTTTCTGGAAATCCTTTCGAACTTACGATGGGGAAACTTAACTTTTCTGGCTGGAAACAGTTAATCGTTGCCATTCCCCCAAACGTAGAACAGAGGAATCCTCACTACAGCACTCAAACTGGGATAAAATTCTTAGGTTTTTCCATAGAGTGTGATATGCGGGAAACCTATGGAAATTACTATGTATATTTTGATGATTTACGAGCGGTTACGGACCTGTTTGCCGAAGAGAATCGCGATATTGATGACATGCTGGATGCCTGGTAAACGTTAAAAAAAGCTATATAGCCTCGCTGTCAAGGCAGCGGGGTTTTTTTATATGTGCGCTCTTCCGTAGTGCAAGAGGAAGCTAAGAAGGAGGGGCGGCAGGTCGTTTGTCTATCTGCGCAGGTAGGGAAGCCTTATCCCTACTCGATCTATCCTTAGACAGGTTTAGGCTGTTTGTGTAAATAGGCAGAATTAGGAAGCAAAAGAAAAGGGTAGCGAAGAATGGGGTAAGAAGGAAGTGATAGATCCTAAAGTAAAGGAAATCCTAGGGGGAGTATACTTTTTTCGCGATTTAGCAGAGAAGGATTTAGAGTCTCTATCTCAGGTTTGCGCAAAAAGGCTATTTAAGCAAGGTGAGATAGTGTTTCAAGAGGGAGCAAAGGCGGACTATTTTTTTATTATTATCCATGGACAGGCAGAAGTATGGAAGGATTACTTTACCCCTCAGCCAGATCTCCTAGCCGTGCATGATGACGGACACCTGTTTGGAGAAATGGCTCTAGTGGATGACTTGCCCCGTAGTGCTACCGTTGTAGCTAAAACTGACTTAGAAGTGTTACAGATCTTTCGAGACAATTTTCACTCTATATTGGAAAAAAATGGTCGGGTAGCTCTTTCTATTTTAAAATCCCTCTCGGCTATGATACGCAAAAGTAACGAGTATTTTGTAGGAGGGTTACGCCAGCGAAATTTAGAATTGCAGCAAGCTAATGAAGAGTTACGGGCTGTACAAGAAGAGCTATTAAGAAATGAACGGTTAACTAGTTTGGGGAAATTTTCTTCAATGGTTTTACATGATATTCGAAACCCTGTTTCGGTTATCCGGAGCTATAGTGAAATGATTCTCCTAAACGCAGACAATACAGATCGGATAAAAAAATATGCCACCAATATTTTAAAAGAAACGGAACGTCTCAACTTGCTCGTAGGAGAATTGTTAGATTACAGCAGAGGAGAAATTCGCCTTAATTTGTCTATTGTAAGTTTGGGCCAATTTTTTGAAAAGTTAAAATCCTACCTCGGGCATAATTTAGATGGGGGAAAAATTCACTTAATTATCCAAAATGAAGTTCTAGAGCCGGTTCTTATGGATGAAGAGAGGATGTTGCGGGTTTTTTTAAACTTAGTAGAAAACTCTCGAAAGGCGATGCCTCAGGGAGGGACCATAAGCATCAAAGCAGAGGAAACCGAATCTCAGATAGTGTTTTTAGTAGAGGACACAGGGGCAGGGATGCCAAAAGAAGTGTTAGCAAATATTTTTGTGCCTTTTTACTCTTTCAGTAAAGGAGGAACCGGTCTGGGCTTAGTGATAGTGAAAAATATTGTGGAGGCCCATGAAGGCACGATTCATGTGGAGAGTAAAATTAAAAAAGGAACGAAAGTCGAAATTCGTTTACCGCGGCGAATTTAGGTAAATTTCTGCTTGACTCAGACAAGGGCAAAACGGTACTATGCTAGGCAAGCCGAAGTGGTGGAATTGGTAGACACAGGGGACTTAAAATCCCCCGGCCTTAACCGGCTGTACGGGTTCAACTCCCGTCTTCGGCATTAAGGCAATTTAGTTCCAGGGTATAAAAGACTACCTATGGTATTCCCCCTTAAAGTATGTATTACTCTACTCTTAGTTCTAATTATTACAGAAATATCTAAACGGATAAATCCGGCTATTGGGGGTATTCTTATGGGTTTACCCTTAGGTGCGGGTCTATCTACCTTTTTCCTTGCCTATGAGCAGGGTGTGCCCTTTTTAATTAACGCAATACCTTATGGCATACTTGGTCTGGGGTCTTCTCTTCTGCTTTCTTTAGGGTATTATCTAACCAATCGGTGGTTCCCTCATCCGGTACGATGGATTTCTGCGCTTAGGGGGTCCTTAGGAGGAGTGGTAATATATGGAGCAGTTTCATACTTATACCGCTGTTTCTCTATAAACCTAGGGCAAGCGGTGGGGGTTACTTTTTTTGTAATGATTTTTAACTTTTTTTTAGTGCGTTGGCTTATACCACCAGCCCTTAAACCCCCTAAAAAGAAAATAAGCCTTCTTTTAGTATTATACAGGGCAGGTATAACTGGAATATTTATAGCGGTAGTGACGGCTTTAGCTCCAAAATTGGGGCCGGTATGGTCGGGTATCCTTTCTGCTTTCCCTATTGTGCTATATCAGGTGATGGTATTTCTCCATGTGGAGGAAGGCCCTGAGGTATATCCTGGGATTATTATTGGTTTTGCTTATAGTGTGGGAAACTTGCTTGTGTTTTACCTCTTATTAGCTTTTCTCCTTCCTTATATGAGTTTACCTGCCACATATAGCATCGTTTATGGCGTATCCTTTGTGTTCCTGTATCTCTTGAACCGACTGCGCCATTAGATTATAATGCCGCCCATCATGAAGGTTAGAGTACGCTATGCTCCTTCCCCGACAGGGTTACAACACATCGGGGGTGTGAGAACAGCTTTGTTCAATTACTTTTTTGCCCGTTCCTCCGGAGGAACCTTTATCTTGCGTATTGAAGACACTGATAGAGAACGGTACGATCCAAGAGCCTTGCAGGATATATACGATACCTTTGATTGGCTAGGTATCCACTGGGATGAAGGTCCAAGGGTAGGGGGGGCATATGGGCCTTATTTTCAATCCGAACGAACCAAATTGTATCAAGAGCATGCAGAAAGATTAGTGCAACAGAATAGAGCTTATTATTGCTTCTGTACCCCGGAGCGTTTAGAGGCTTTGCGGGAAGAGCAAGCTCAAAAAAAAGAGCCTCTAGGGTACGATCGAAAATGCAGAAATGTATCTAAAGAAGAAGCAGAAAATAGAAAGAAAAAGGGAGAACCTTATGTAATCCGCTTAAAGGTCCCTTTAGAAGGAACAACTACTTTCTATGATAGACTGATTGGAACCGTTACCCATGCCAATAAGGATATTAATCCAGATCCGGTATTGCTTAAATCAGACGGATTTCCCACCTACCATCTAGCTAATGTGGTGGATGATCACCTAATGGAAATTACCCATATTCTGCGAGCTCAAGAATGGATTCCTTCCTGCCCCCTCCACGTACAACTTTATCAAGCTTTTGGATGGGAACCCCCGGAATATTGCCATTTACCTATGGTAATGGGTTCGGATGGACACAAATTGTCTAAGCGGCACGGTTCTACAAGTATGGTTGAATTTCGAAATGCAGGGTATTTGCCCGAAGCCATTATAAACTATGTTTCCTTACTCGGCTGGTCCTACGATGATAGCCGTCAACTTTTTTCAAAGAAAGATTTAGAGAAGCTTTTTACGTTAGAGAAGCTAAATAAGGCTCCGGCTGTGTTTGATTATAAAAAATTAGAATGGTTTAACGGACATTATATCCGGGAGAGGGATACGGAAAGTCTAAAAAAGGATCTTATTCCTTTTTTACAAAAAGATGGTATTCTAGGGAATCCTATAAGCCCCGAAGAAGATCGCAAACTCACTGCTTGTATACCCTTAATTAAAGAACGACTACGTTTTCTTACTGAGGCTAGCCAGTGGATCCGGTTTATATTCAAGGAAGTTGATACATATCCCGCAGAAGCATTAATTCCTAAAAAAAGTAATATAGAGGAGGTCCGCAAAGGTTTAAAGGCAATAGCTGTTTCCCTGGAAGATTTATTCCAAAGGGATATTCCCCAACAGGAAGAGTTTGTGCGAAAACTATCCGAAGATTTGGGAATGAAGCTTGGAAACTTGCTTATGCCTTTGCGGGTAGCTCTAACAGGATCTACAGTATCCCCGCCGTTAATGGAATCCATGCAGATTTTAGGTAAAGAAGAGACGGAAAAGCGAATTAGCAAGGCTCTTCGGCTACTTGCAGCATAGAACTAAGAAGAAGGGAGAAGGTATGTCAGAGATAACAATGGATGCCCTAGTATCTTTATGCAAGCAAAGGGGATTTGTATTTCAATCTAGTGAAATTTACGGGGGTCTGTCTTCTGCCTGGGACTATGGTCCTTTAGGGGTAGAGTTAAAGAATCGTATTCAACAGTTCTGGTGGAAGGAAATGACCCAGCTTCATGAAAATATTGTGGGCATTGATGCAGCTATCCTCATGCATCCAAGGGTATGGGAAGCCTCGGGTCATGTAGAGAACTTTACCGATCCACTTGTAGATTGTAAGCAATGTAAACAGCGATTCCGGGAAGATATGATTCCGGAAGAAAACCTTAAAAATCGTACTTGCCCGGATTGTGGTGGCCCCTTAACAGAAGCCCGGAAGTTCAACCTAATGTTTAAGACACACCTTGGCCCTGTGGAAAACGATGCTTCTATCGTATACCTTCGGCCTGAAACAGCCCAAGGTATTTATGTAAATTATAAAAACTGTATGCAGACTAGTCGCTTAAAAATTCCTTTCGGAATTGCCCAGGTAGGAAAAGCCTTTCGAAACGAAATTGTAACGAAAAATTTTATTTTTCGGACTTGTGAGTTCGAACAAATGGAAATGCAGTTTTTTGTAAAACCGGGGGAGGATGAAAAATGGTTTGCTTACTGGCGGGAAAAGAGGATGGAATATTACCGGAAACTAGGAGTGCGTCCTTCTAAACTTCGCTGGCACAGACACGGCCCGGATGAACTTGCCCATTATGCTAAAGACGCCTACGATATACAGTATGAGTTTCCCATGGGTTGGAGAGAACTCGAAGGTATTCACAATCGTTCTGATTATGATCTACGCAGGCATAGTGAGTATTCCGGAAAGGACCTTTCGTATTTAGATGAAGAAACTAAAGAAAGGTTCATTCCATACATAATTGAAACCTCTGCTGGATTAACCCGAAGCGTACTAATGGTTCTAGCCGATGGATACGATGAAGAAAAACTAGAAGATGGAGAAACCCGATCGGTTCTTCGCTTTCATCCTTCCATTGCTCCCATAACGGTTGGAGTATTTCCTTTAATGAAAAAGGACGGCCTACCAGAAATCGCCCGTTCTATCGTAGAAGAGTTGCGGGAACACTTCACTACTTTCTATGACCAATCAGGCTCTATTGGGAGGAGGTATCGTCGGCAGGACGAGGTAGGTACACCTTTTTGCGTTACGGTAGATTATCAATCCAAAGAGGATAACACCGTTACTTTGCGGTTTCGCGACTCCATGGAACAAATTCGACTTCCTAGAAATGAATTATTATCCGCCATAAAACAGAGTATTCGGGAATACAAGAGGGTAGGGATATAATGAATCGAGCATTACAGATTCTTAAAGAACGTGGATTTATTCAGCAATGTACCGATTTAGAAGGTCTTTCCCGATTGATGGACCAAGGCCCAGTTACTTTCTACGTAGGGTGTGATCCTACAGGTCCTAGTTTACATATAGGTCACATGGTGCCCTTCTTTGCTCTCCGACATTTGCACGAAGCAGGGCATATAGCTATTGCTCTAATTGGAGGGGGAACAGCCCGCATTGGAGATCCATCCGGTAAAACCGAAATGCGTAAAATGCTCACCTATGAGCAAATCGACGCTAACTCTGCTTCCATCACCCGGCAATTGGATGCTTTTATTGGTTTTGATGGTAAAACTGCTTTTACAGCCAACAATAAAGATTGGTTAGCTCAGTTGAACTACATTGATTTCTTACGAGACATTGGTGTGCACTTTTCTGTGAATCGTATGTTATCCTTCGAGGCTTATCGGGCTAGATTAGAAACCGGCCTCACCTTTATTGAGTTTAACTATCAGCTACTCCAAAGTTATGATTTCCTGCAACTGTATGATCGATACGGTTGTAGGCTGCAAATTGGAGGAGACGACCAATGGGGCAACATTGTAGCAGGGATCGAACTTATTCGCCGGATGCGGGGAGTAGAAACATATGGACTGACTTTTCCCCTCGTTACTACCTCGGATGGAAAGAAAATGGGAAAAACCGAAAAAGGAGCTTTGTTCCTGGATCCCTCTCTAACTACTCCATACGAATTCTTTCAATACTGGAGAAACGTTACGGATGCGGATGTAAGACGATTCCTTTTGATGTTTACCTTTCTTCCTGTTTCGGAATGTGAAGCCCTTGGTTCTGCAAAGGATCGAGATATTAATGTCGCAAAGGAACGATTAGCTTGGGAAGTAACGGCTCTTATCCATGGGAAAGAGGAGGCGGACAAAGCTTTGGAGGCAGCCCGAGCCCTTTTTGGAAAGGGGGGTGCAAGTGCAGATGCCAAGGCGGTTCCTACCTATACAACCCAAGCAGAACGGTTCAACCAGGGAATATTAGCTATCGACCTGTTGGTAGAATCGGGTCTTTGTCCCTCTAAGAGTGAAGCGAGAAGGCTGATACAACAGGGAGGGGCTTTTATCAACGAGCAGAAAGTGGAAGACTTAGAAACCCGGATTTTTTCAGATGCTTTAGATAAGGGTATTTTGTTGCTACGGGCAGGAAAAAAGCGATATGTGAGAATCCGGGTGGAATAACCTAAAATCTACCTGTAAGGGGGCTTGTATGAAGCGCACGGTTAGTAAACGTCTTGTCCTATTTTTTTTAAGTCTTAACCTATTAGGGGTTACCTTAAGTTCGATATTTGCCCAACCGGAAGTAGTAAAAATCGCAGCTTTACGGGGGCCTACAGGCTTAGGGATGGTAAAACTTTTTCAGGATAAACCTCTGTTAAAGGGTACTGTAAAAACCGAATATTTTTCCTATCCCTCTCCGGATGTACTTCTGCCTCGGCTTCTCAATGGAGAGGTACAGATAGCAGCTCTACCTACCAATGTGGCAGTAAATTTATACAACCGCAAAATTCCTTATGTACTAGCCGCAGTCATTGGGAACGGAGTATTATACGGTGTTTCTACGGATCCTGCCCTTACCCAATTAGAAAAAGTCGAACGGTTGCAGAATGTGGGGAAAGGGTCTACCCCCGAGTTTATTCTGCGACATATCCTACAAAGCAGAGGACTAGAGGAAAAAGTTCGGGTAGAGTATCGATTTGCTCCCATGGAGTTAGCCCAGGTGCTTATTGCAGGAAGGGAATCTACGGGAATTCTTCCTGAGCCCTTTGTTACCAAGGTGCTTAGAGCTAGAAAAGACGCAAGAATAATTTCCGACTTACAGGAAGAATGGAAGACCTTATATCCGGAAACTCCCACCTATCCTATGAGTGTACTGGTAGTTCATTCGAATTTCTTGCATTCTTCTCTTCCCTTAGTCGAAACTTTCCTTGATTTGTATAAACAGTCTCAGGATTGGGTTAAAAATAACCCCGAGGCAGCCGGAGAGATAGCGAGCAAACTCTCCTTTGGATTAGACCGAGAGGATGCAAAGGATGCTATCCCCCGTTGTAATTTAACTTTTGTAACGGCTAGAGAGGCTAGATCCTCTTTAGAAAAGTTTTTAAAGGTCTTATTACAGTTTGCTCCTGAATCTATTGGGGGAAAATTACCCGATTCTGCTTTTTATGCATTCCCTTAAAGGCCGTCAAAGGGTTTTATTTATCCGTACTCTATCAATAGTCAGTTTCTTTCTTTTTTGGAAACTAGGTTCTCTTTGGATGGATAGTCCTATTTTACTTCCCGCACCTGAGGCAACCCTTCGGGAAACCTATGTTCTAATGGCCTCGGCTGAATTTTATAATGCTCTGGGAGCAACGCTAATACGGGGTTTGGTAGGTTTCTTTCTTTCTTTGGGATGTGGCCTAGGAGCAGGAATTGTAGCAGGAAAATACAAAGAGGTAAGAGAATTCCTCAGACCGTATTTAACCTGTATCCAATCTACTCCTGTACTAGCCATCATACTTCTTGCCCTTATTTGGTTTCCTACGGAAATCGTACCTATATTTGTTGCCTTTCTTATGGGGTTCCCTATTATTACCTCGACGGTTACCGAAGGTATTCAATCTATTGACAGACGTCTTCTGGAAATGTCAAAGGTCTATAAAATTGATCGATGCCGCCAAGCCCTATATGTTGTATTCCCTTCCATTTTGCCCTACCTTATAGGAGGAGCATCTTCGGCTCTAGGGCTTTCCTGGCGAGTAGTGGTAGCCTCTGAAGTGCTTAGCCAACCTTTATGGGGAATCGGTACGGGGTTGCAGGAAGCAAAAATCCGGTTGGAAACAGCTAGGGTTTTTGCCTGGACCTTAGCCGCTTTGGCTCTTAGCTACTTTACCGAAGCAGTATTTCGTCGGATTGTAAGAAGGTTAAAACGACTCGCATGAATATAGAGCTTTGTAATATTTCCCACTCCTTCGGTGAAAGGAAGGTGCTTGACAGGTTTTGTGCTTTGTTCCCGGCAAATAAGGTTACCGTGTTGCTTGGGCCATCCGGTTGTGGAAAAACAACTATTTTAAATATCCTTGCTGGCATCCTAAATCCTCAGGGAGGTACGGTTCAAATCGGAGGTTTACCTTCCACGAAAGTTCGAGTAGGATATATGTTCCAGGATGTACGTCTGGTACCTTGGCTAACTGTAAAAAAGAACTTGGAGCTAGTTCTGCCCCGTACCTTACCAAAACAGGAAATGCAGCAAGCAATTTTTACAGTTATGTCCCAATTAGGTTTAGAACATGCATCTTCCTTGTATCCCGATCAACTTTCAGGTGGGATGTTTAGGAGGGTAGGATTAGGCAGAGCGTACCTATTTAAACCTGATATTTATTTAATGGATGAGTCCTTACAAGGGCTAGATCCACCCCTAAAATTCCAACTTCTGAAAGATTTTCAGCGACTGTTAGCGAAAAATCCAAAAACAACTGTATTTGTAACGCATGATATAGAAGAAGCCCTACTCTTAGGAGATGAAATTCACCTTCTATCTTTAGCTCCGGCTAAAATTGTATATTCACTTCAAAATCCTGTAAAACTCGAAGAACGGATGCCCGGCCATCCTGAACTTGCCCGGTTAGAAGGACATCTCTTTGCTTTATTTTGTAAAGAATCCCGTTTATAAAAGCAGCTACTTTCCAAAGCGTTTTAAAAATCCAAAACGAAAGCGATGCCGATGACCCTGTTGGGGACTTCCATCAAGTTTTTTTAACAAAATTACGTCCGCTTCGTCTTTGCGAAGAGAGAGCCTAAATCCTCTAACTTCGATTTCTACAGGATCCCCTAAGGGAGCCATCTGTATTAGACGAATTTTTGTATCTTTTGTTAGCCCTAGACTAAGCAATTTATTGCGATAGCCAGGATCGGAAGGTGCATACCCAACAATCGCTGCTTCTTCTCCTACAGATAAATCTTTTAAATGTATAGTTTCCATCGGTATTTCCCCACAGTTATACAAAACCTGAACAGAATAGTTATCGATAATATTCTTTGGAGTGCCTAAGTAAAACCTACCTAGAAGTGTTCTTTCTGTCAAGGCTTCTTTAGGTAGGTAATCGAAGTAAGGTTCTAAAAAACCGGATGCAGGTATCCAGAAGGACACGAAAGGTGGATCCCCGGGGAATCGATTTACCCGCCTGCAAATTACCCTCCTTTATTAAAACCTCACCGTCATATACAAGTAGTTTTCCAATATTTGTATTTGGCGATACCGGTGCCTCTAAATAAAAAGTTTGGGAATATTCTACACGGATTTGAGATTCTCTGCCTTTGCGAATTGTTAAAGGTATAGAAGACGGTATTTTCGGTAGGAAAGAGGAAGGAGACCCTTTCCAGACTCGAATAGGTTTTAAAGCCGGAAGAGGGAATTGAAGACTGGTAAAATTAGCGAACCCATACTCAAGCAACTGTATGGCCTCTTGGTTTCGCAGTTGAATTGCCTGGAAGCGGCTTGGGGCTGTAGCACCTAAAAGAACCACAAGGAGGCGCATCCCATTTTGAGAAGCTGTAGCGGCTAGATTAAAACCCGATTCATAGAGAAAACCGGTTTTTATACCATCTACCCAGGGATGAGTAAATATAAGGGAGTTCCTATTGTATTGCGTAATAGGTTTCATGGGGTTCCCCTCGATTAAGTTTTCTAATCGGGGGTAGGTAAATTGTTGAACTTTATGCAAGCTTTCTAAACTTTCAGGATGGGTTTCTAGATAATATTTTAAAAATTGGGCGAATTCTCTTGCTGTAATCCGGTTGTTAGCGTCGTAACCCGAGGGTTCGACAAAATGTAAACTTTGTAGGCCAAGAGCCTGTACTTCCCTGTTCATCCTTTCTGCAAACGCTGATACAGAACCATCGACAAAGTAAGCCGCTGCTATCGCCGCATCATTCCCGGAAGCTACAGCTAAACCAAGCAGGATGTCCTTTACAGTGGCCTTTTGCCGAGGTCCAAGAAACATTAATGAAGAATCAGGAGGTAGATTTACTGCCCAACTTTCCATAGGTATGGGAACCTCTGTGTCAAAGGAAAATTCTTTAGCCTTAATTTTGCTTAGAAGGATATGGATCGTCAGAACCTTGGTAAGGGAGGCAGGGGGATGCGGAAGGTCTGCATTTTTTGCATATAGTATTTCTCCGGAGGTTGCGTCCATCAATACCGCAGCTAAGGAGCGAATAGATGGAGGGGGAGAAAAAAGGGTGGGATTAGCTGATAAAGGATAGGAAAAGAAAAGCAAAAGTAAGGTACGTCGAAAGATGTACTCCATGGAAGGAAGTATTTTATCGAAGCCGTGAATAAAAATCTATAGTTCTCGGCGGATCCGGACTTCTTGACCGCAATTTTGGGGTATGGTATGGTCAAAGCAGAATCCTATGAGTCAGTTAAGATTAGACACCCTTGGAATCATTGCTTGTCCGGGAGGAGAAGCTTTTACCGATGCCATAATAAAACACCTAAGGCAAATCTATAAAAAGAGATTTGAGCGCAAAGCATCCATATTAGCTCAAAAGTATGAGAGGACCAAAGAAGAAATCTCCCGGGATATTAATTATGACGAAGATTTGCAATCCCTGAAAGGAGTTAAGAAGGGAGATGTTGAAACCTGCAGGCTTCCCGCTTTTAAGGTACCTGCAGCTTATACTCGCTTTCCTAATGGCGAGTTTAAGGTAGAGATATTATCCTCCATTAGAGGTAAAGATCTTTATATTGTGCAGGATGTAGAAAACCATCTTCCTTTGCAGTTTGTAAACTCGTCAGAAACTTACGAGTTAAATGTCAATGAACATTTTTTTTGTTTAATGGTAACCATCGATGCAGCGGTACAGGCAGGAGCTGGTAGTATTACGGTTGTTCTACCTACGTATCCCTATAGTCGACAGCATAAAAAAAAGGGTAAGCCCTGGCTTACCGCTGTTAGGATCGGTCAGATTCTGGAATTTTTAGGGGTAAAACGCATTATTACTTTAGATATTCACTCCCGGGATATATATAACGGCTTTCGGCGCTTGCTATTGGAAAATTTACACGCCTCCTATCAGATTATGTTAAAACTTTCAGAATTAATCGATCTCAGAGACCCCAATCTGGTAGTGGTAGCTCCGGATACGGGGGCTGTAGAAAGGAATAAATTCTTTGCGTTAAGTTTAGGGGTGCCTTTATCCGTTCTGTACAAAGAGAGAGATTACTCCCGGTTTTCGGTAAATGCCAAAGATTCCAACATAGTTGCCATGAGGCTTCTAGGGTCTGTGGAGGGCAAAACCGTTTTCATGGTAGATGACATGCTTGGTACCGGCAGCACTCTAATAAAAGCCATGCGGGTATTAAAGGAAATGGGTGCTAAGCAAATAATTTGCGCTGTAAGTATCCCTCTTTTTACCGGCAACGCTGTTGATTATTTTGAGCAAGCGTACCAGGAAGGACTTTTCTTTAGGATTATTGGTACCAATGCGGTACGTCATGATGAAAAGCTATTATCCAAAGAATGGTACATAAGTGCAGATGTCAGTAAACTTTTTGCCCGGATCATCTCTCGTCTGCATCATAATATGAGTTTGAGTGAGCTCTTAGATAATCGGCAAATTATCCAGAAATTGCTTTCCCGGCAAAAAGCTTAGAGTATTTCTATGAGACCCGCTATTCTCTGTGTGGACGTGGGGACTTCTTCTATGAAGGGAGGTCTATTCACAGAGGAAGGAAAATTATTGCAGCTTTTGCGTGCACCTTTGCTTGAAACACCAAGAGAAAATTTCCAGCAATTTGACCCTCAAAGATGGGAAAAAGCTTTTCATGCTTTGTTGAAGGAGATTTCTGTATCCTCTCCTTCCAGTATTGTATTTAGCGGTCAAGGACCTACCTTAGTGCCGTTGGATGATCAGGGTAATCCTACATACCCGGCCCTACATTGGATGGACGGAAGAGAGCTACCTATTCCCCAAGGTAAAAGTCTGTTCCTTCCTAAAGTTTCCTGGTTTAAGCAGATGCATCCAGAAGAATTTGAGAAAACAAAGGTATTCCTCTCCTGTCCGGAATATCTTATCTATCGTCTTAGTGGAGAAGCTATAACCTGTTCTCCTTCTTCTGAATTTGATCCTTATTATTGGGAAGAGGAAGAATGTAAAAAACGAGGACTTGATCCTTCTTTATTTCCCCCTTTTGTTCGTTCTGCCACTTGCATTGGACGCATTCACAAAGGTCAAGCTCTTTATTATGGTTTATCGCCTAGTACAAAGATTTATACAGCGGGGCCTGATTACCTGATGAGTCTTGTGGGAACAGCCACAATTCGGGAAGGCCGAACCTGTGATAGAGCGGGTACTTCAGAGGGAATTAATCGGTGCATTACGAAACTCGTTACCTATCCAGGCCTCCGTTCTTTACCTCATCTTATTCCGGGATTGTATACAATAGCAGGAATGTTGACCCATTCCGGAAGGCTATTTGAATGGTTTCGTGAGCTTACGAATCAACGGAATACTCCCTATGAGATAATGATGAAAGAAATATCCTCCCTTTCTATGCATGCCCTACAAATGAGATCTCCTTTGCCTAGTTTTTTTCCCTTTATAAGGCCGGATCAAATCTGGGATTTTGATAAAGGCATGTTTGTGGGTTTTGGAACAGAGCAAGGTAGAATCGACCTAGGATATGCAGTGGTAGAAGCCATCGGATTTGCTGTCCGGGCTATGGTGGAGAGAATTGAGGAAGCCGGGTATCCTATTGATGTTCTGCGGCTTTCAGGCGGCCAGGCGAACAATGCCATCTGGAACCAGATGAAGGCAGATATAGTGGGTAAACCGCTATTAATTCCGGAGGTTAAGGATGCAGAACTCATGGGTGGGTTTATTATGTACAAACTTGCAGAGTCCGGAAGGGGAGATGTTGAGCAAATAGCTGAAACATTAGTGCACTTTCAAGAAACCTTGGAGCCACAGTATCATAGGGCTTCTTTTTATTGTGAGCGGTTTGAACAGTACAAAACCCAGTGCCAACGTTTTATAGCTGCTCTTTGATTCTAATATTTAGAATAGGATCTGTATAATTTAGAATCGATCCGGTGCTTTTGCACCCGCAATCCCATAATCCTTTCCGTAATACCTAAGAGTTTCGCTGCTTTCGCCATATTCCCTTTTGTAGATTTCAAAGCGTCCAGTATCAATTCTCTCTCTAGATTATCTAGTGCTTCCTGTAAAGTAGTATGAAGCCTAGTATTGGTAGATTCAGCGGATTGCAAGCTTGGGGGAAGATGGTGGCTATGAATTACTTCATCCGTCGATAAAAGAACAGCCCTTTCTATACAGTTTTCTAATTCTCTTACGTTTCCAGGCCAATGGTAAGCCATAAGTAGATCGATAGCAGGTGTAGAAATACGTTGTATTTTTTTGTGATTCTGGCTAGCGTACTTTTCGATAAAATGATCCACTAAAAGGATAATATCGCTCTTCCGTTCTCGTAGGGGAGGGATATGAATGGGAAAAACATTCAACCGGTAATAAAGGTCTTCCCGAAACGTACCTTTTTCCATTAGCTGTTCTAGATTCCGGTTAGTAGCGGCTATAACCCGTACATTACATCGTATTGTTTCGTTTCCCCCTACTCGTTCAAACTCTCGCTCCTGGAGAACCCTAAGGAGTTTTATTTGTGTGGTAGGAGAAAGGTCCCCAATCTCATCTAAAAAAATGCTTCCCCCATTAGCTAGCTCAAATCGTCCTTTTCTTGTAGCTACTGCTCCTGTGAAGGCACCTTTCTCGTGTCCGAAAAGCTCGCTCTCTATAATTGTTTCTGGCAGGGCGGCACAGTTTACTTTAATAAAGGGTTTGTCAGCCCGGCTGCTGTTGTAGTGAATAGCATGGGCTACAAGTTCTTTGCCTGTTCCACTCTCCCCTCGAATTAAAACTGTAGCATCACTGCGCGAGACCTGAGCAATTAAATCAAACACTTCCTGCATAGCTTTTGAGTTGCCAATGATATTCGCAGGACGAAACTTTTCTTTTAATTCAGCTTTCAGCCGCAAGTTCTCATTTAAGAGTTGCTCCCGCTCCTCGTAGAAGGACTGCCGGAGTTTAATGGCTTGAGCTAACATGGAAGCAATGACAGAAAGTAAGCGAACATCTTCTTCATACTTAACTTTTTCCTGGAAGAGTTTATCTACACTGATGGCTCCTAAGGTTTCGTTTCCCAGTTTTATAGGAACACAGATGAAACTGATATCCGATTTTTTTAGGTTTTTTCTAGCTCCAGTTTTATTCAAAAACAAAGGCTCTTCAGATACTTTTGGAATTATCATGGGCATTCCCGTTTGAATTACTCTGCCCGTAACACCCTCTCCCAATTTATATCTGCCCCGTTCAATTTGACTACTTGTTAGTCCATAGGCTGCTTCTATAAAGATCTCCCCTGTAGACCGATTCAGTATAGTTATGGTACCCCTTAGCATGTTAAGCCGGGAGGCCATTGTAACTAACACCGGCTGGATGGCTTGCTTTATATCTATAGTCTGGTCGATGATCTGGCTAATTTCAAACAGTAAAGACAGCTCTTCTATCTTTTCTGAAGCCGATTGAATATAATCTGCCATGCTGCAATACTACATCTTTGTAGGAATTTACTCAAGAACCCACGAACGAGAATAAAAGGGAGGTCACTATAAACGTAAAGATTACCCTTCATTTATACGTTTTACGAAAATCTTTGATCTTTGGAGACAACTAGGGCGTCATGGTATCTCGAAGCAATTCCTTATTGGAAGATGCCCAGAATGGGTTCCCTTCCCGAGAAGTTATCTACCGCCCGTGAAGTCAATCCTCCAAAAATCAATGCCTGAATCCCAAGCCATTTCAGTTGAGCTTTTACATGATAGAAAGCAGCCGGACCAAGAGGTTCTTATCCCTAGGACCTGTTTATGTGGTTATAACTCTTCGCGGATTCTCCTATCCTGACCGAATGGGTTTAACCTATGGGGCTCCTGAAGAAAATGAGCTATTTTTTCAGCTGTTAAAAAATACCTTAAACCTACTATTCCTGTAATAGAGGTATAGGTTGATATTAAAGATCCAGAGTTTATAGATAGAGTAGTTGATTAATTTCTGGACTTATTAGATATTATCATATCCTAAGAAGTATAGGAAAATTCAAAAGAGTAGAGGAATACGAGATGAATACATGGCAAGAAAAACTAAAAGGTGTGTTTGTTCCCATGGTCACTCCGTTTAGAAAAGATGAGATATTGTACAGTGGGATTCGCTCTAATGTAGAGCGTTGGAATACAGCGGACTTAACCGGTTATTTTGTTTTAGGAACAAATGGTGAGTATAAATCCCTCACAATAAAAGAAAGATTCCGTGTTTTAGATACGGTTGTTCGGGCAAGTGCTTCTAACAAAGTAATAATGGCGGGCTGTGGTGCAGAAAGCACCCGAGAAACTATAGAACTTATTCGGGAAGCCTCCTATAGGGGAGCTACGATGGCAAGTATTCTTATGCCTAGTTTTTTCGCCAAGTCTATCACTGAGGATGTAATGGTAGATTTTATTACCGAAGTAGCAGATAATTCTCCTATTCCTGTAGTGCTTTACAACAATCCTGCTGTTGCAGCCGGGGTAGCCATTTCCTATCCTGTGTTATGTAGAGTTAGTCAACACCCGAATGTTGTTGGCATTAAAGATAGTTCAAAAGATACTTACAAAGAAAATCTTAAAGCTGCTTCGTCTTCCTTCTCGGTATTAGCAGGTTCAGCCAACTATTTTCTAGATTTACTTCAACAGAGAGGAACGGGTGGTGTTCTTTCTTTA
>JBDNDI010000140.1:0-6971 GCA_046719195.1 Spirochaetales bacterium
CAAAGAAAGGATGTGTTTTGTCAAAATATTTCTCTTTTTTGCTGCCCGTACAGTTTACCGTTTCCCTGGGTCATAGATCTCACCTACGGCCTTAGGGCCAATGGTTTTTCCGGCAAACATTACGAGGGCAATAATGGTTAGGATATAGGGCAGGATGTAGAACAGTTCCTGCGGAAAGGCGGAAAGAAGACGAATATCCTTGGTATAGTACGAGAGAATTTGGGCAAAGCCAAAGAAAAAGCCGGCACCTAGTACACCCCAAGGATTCCACTTGCCGAAAATCAACGAAGCTAGAGCTATAAAACCTGTGCCGTGTACGGTCATAAGGGTGTACTGAATATCTTGAGTAAGAACCATGGTTCCGCCTCCTAAACCAGCCAGGGCTCCTGATATTAATACAGCGAAATAGCGTATCAGGTACACGTTAATTCCCATAGAAGCAGCTGTCTGCGGATGTTCGCCGCAGGACCTGAGTCTTAGTCCGAAGGGTGTTTTAAACACTACAAACCAGGTAAGTACAACTAGAGAAAAAGCGATATAAAAGGTAGGGTAAATTTCTTGAAAAAGCATTTCCCCCAAAAGGGGTATTCGTTCTAAAATCGGTACAGTAATTTTTCTAAGTCCTGAGCTAAAAGCCCGGGTGCGTTGCTGTCGAAAAATGATCTGACATAGGTAAATGGTAAGGCCTCCTGCTAGGATGTTGAGGGCAGTGCCCGAAATAACCTGATCAGCTTTTAGGTTGATGCTAGCAAAAGCATGCAAAAGAGAAAAGATCATCCCTGCGAATAAGCCCGTTAAAAGCCCGATCCAGGGAGCCCAGCCAGGTATTAGGGGTTCCAGGAATACCGTTACTGTGGCGCTCGCAAAAGCACCCACCATCATAATCCCTTCTAAGGCGATATTTACAATTCCTGCCCGTTCACTGAACAATCCTCCTAAGGCAGCCATAATAATAGGTACGGCAAACATCAAAGCAATGGGAAACATCTCAAGGATTTTTGTAAAAGTCATACACCCGTCTCCTTGATGTCAGGGGATTCAAAGAGTCCCCTCCCTTTACGTGCGGATGCAAGCAGGATAAATCGTTCTATACCTAATCGCATGGCCACAAACAACACAATGGCTGCCTGAATAATACCTCCGATTTCCCGGGGTATTCCGGCGGATTGCATCAACGGACCAGCGGATTTTAGAGCGCCGAAGAGGAATCCGGCTAGGAATATTCCAAATGCGTTATTCGTTCCCAACAGTGCCACAGCAATGCCGTCAAAACCATATCCCTCGGCAGAGGGAAGAGCCCGGCCAAAGCTGAAAGTCCCCGTGGTAATGACAGCTCCGGCTAACCCTGCAAAAGCTCCGGCAATTATCATAGATAAAACAAGATTTCTTTCGACTTTTATACCTGTATACCGGGCAGCTTCTTTATTAAATCCTACTGCACGTAAACTATAGCCAAGGGAAGTTTTCTCTAAAAGGAACCAGAAGGATAGAAGGGCTAACATAACCGGTATAAAGCCCCAGTTGAGTCGGGAGCCATTGGTAAGGTCTGCTAAAAAAGAGCTTTGCAAAAGAGCACTCGCCGGAAACTCAGCAGTCTTAACCCGATCGACAGAACCTAGCACATTCAGTATTGTGTAATTATTCAAATGGAAGGCAGTGTAATTCAGCATTATCGTTACCACCACCTCATGTACATTGAAACGAGCTTTGAGGTAACCCGGAATTGCTGCCCATAATCCGCCAGTAGCCATACTAGCTAGCAACACTAGGGGAAGATGGAGTAGGGCAGGAACCCGTATAGTTAGGGCAACAGTGGTAGCGGCAAGGGCTCCCATCATCAACTGTCCTTCTGCTCCAATGTTGAAAAGACCGGTACGGAAAGCGAATCCTACAGAAAGACCCGTTAGGATAATCGGCATGGCTTGGACGATTAACTCGCCGAGGTGCCGCGGGTTAAACCTGTGGGTAATTAGATTTATGCCTGTAATACTCTGAATAATTGCATTGAACAATAGGCGAGGGCTTCTGCTGGTAATAATTATCACTATAGAACCGAGGGCAAAACCTAAACACACGCAAATAAGGGGAATGAGTATTTTACGGTTTTTCAATAGGGAGATGCTTCCTGCCACGCTTATCCCGCTTTTCTAAGGGACCCGGACATCATAAGTCCTAGTTCATTTTCGTCCGTTTCTTTTGCGTTTACTATACCTACAATTTCTCCATTGTAGATGACGGCTATAAGGTCGGATACATCAAGTATTTCCTCTATCTCTAACGAAACGAGTAAAATCGCCTTGCCTTTGTCCCGTTCAGCTACAATCCGTTTATGTATGTATTCAATGGCGCCCACATCCAAACCCCGTGTCGGTTGGGCAATGATGAAAACGTCGGGAGACCGATCTATTTCCCGGGCTAAAATAGCTTTTTGCTGATTTCCCCCGGACATAGATCTTGCCAGGGTATCCGGCCCCTTACCTGCCCGTACATCAAACTCTTGTATCAATCGTTCCGCATTTCTGCGGATAGCTTCAAACTGCAACACTCCATACTTAGCAAAGGGAGGTTTGTTGTAGGCATGAAGAACGAGATTCTCATCGAGCCGAAAATCTAAAATAAGGCCATGACGGTGCCGGTCTTCGGGAATATACCCTAACCCCCGATTTAGACGCTCCTGTACCGGCAAATCTGTAATATCCTTACCCTGAAGGAATATTTTGCCCGACTCGATTTTTAGAAGTCCCGCTAGCGCTTGTACAAGTTCACTCTGTCCGTTTCCTTCTATTCCACAGAGACCTAGGATTTCTCCCCTCCGGAGGGTTAAGGATAAATTCCTGACACTTAGTACTCCTTTGGTATTTCGGACACACAGGTTTCTAATTTCTAGTACCGTATCTCCTACCTGGGTTACTGTCTTATTAACGGAGAAACTTACCTGACGGCCTACCATCAACTCAGCCATGGTAGCCTCGGAGGTATCCTTTACTTCAACCGTACCCATTACCTTTCCCCGCCTTAAGACAGTGCAGCGATCGGCCACTTCTTTAATTTCTTTTAATTTATGGGTAATAAGAAGGATTGTTTTTCCTTCTTTTACCAATCTCCGCATAATAGCTAAAAGTTCCCGGATTTCTTGGGGAGTGAGTACCGAGGTAGGTTCGTCAAAAATAAGAATTTCTGCATCCCGGTAAAGCATTTTTAGGATTTCTACGCGCTGCTGCATGCCCACCGATATATCTTCGATCTTGGCATTCGGATCCACTGCCAATCCGTAGAATTTGGAAAGTTCTGCTACCTTTTGAGATGCCGATTTCGTGTCTACGATAAGTCCCCGACGGGGTTCTCTACCCAAAATTATGTTTTCAGTAACTGTGAAATTATGTACTAATTTGAAATGCTGATGCACCATGCCAATACCCAGTTCAGTGGCTTTTTTGGGGGTAAGATCTTTCACTTCTTGCCCCCGTATAAAAATTTGTCCTGAGTCTGGCTGATACAATCCGAATAGAATACTCATAAGGGTGGACTTCCCGGCGCCGTTCTCTCCTAAAAGAGCATGAATACTGCCTCTTTCCACCTGCAAAGTTACAGTATCGTTTGCACGAACACCGGGGAAATCCTTTGTGATATTGCGCATCTCAATGAGATAAGACATTATTTGCTAGGAACTTCGGAAACTTTAATTTCTCCGTTAGCCACTTTTTTCGCAAACTCCTGGACTTTTGCTACAATATCCGCGTTTAGATTGGGATTCTTTTCCGGAATTCCCACACCGTTGTTTGCTAAGGAAAATACCTTAACAGTTCCTCCGGGGAATTGGCCGTTTTTAGTTAAGACCGCTACATCATGGGCTGCTACATCCACTCGTTTCATCATAGAGGTAAGTACAGCCGATTTCCCTTGCCCATAAGCACCATCGTTGTATTGATCCTTATCCACTCCGATAGCCCAGCGGATATCTCCCTTTTCGGAGCGTTCTTTCGCTTCTTTAATAAGGCCATTACCGGTTCCACCTGCCGCGTGGAAGATAATATACGCACCTGCGTTAAACTGCTTCTGTGCCAAGGCCTGACCTTTGTCAGGAGCAGCAAAGTCTCCTGCATAGTCCACTAAGATGCGGGCTTCGGGAAATACTGCTTTCACCCCTTGTTCGAAACCGGCTTGGAATTTCTCAATAAGTGGGAATTTCATACCTCCGATAAACCCAACAATATTTTTTCCCTCCTGCTTAGCTTTCAACCCAGCAGCTACCCCTACAAGGAAGGAGCCCTCATGCTCGGCGAACACGGCACTAACCACATTGGGCTTTTGAACTACCGTGTCGATTACTAGGAACTTCCGATCCGGGTATTTGTCGGCAACCTGGCTAATCGCTTTCTCAAATAAGAAACCCGGGGCAACAATGAGGTCAAGCTTTTCATCGGCAAAGGTGCTTAGGTTTGGTACATAGTCTGCTTCAGCAGAGGACTGTAGGTACTTATAGTCCGTACCCTGTTTTAACCCTTGTTCTTGGGCGAAACGAACAATACCTTCCCAAGTTCCTTGATTGAAAGAGCGATCATCTATACCGCCTATATCGGTTACTAGGCCGATTCTGAAACTAGGAGCAGCTTTAGCGGCTGGTGCTGGCTCCTTCTTCTGACAGCCACTTACTACAATAGTAAGCGCAAGAAGAGCGTAGAAAATGCTTCTATACTTCATGATCTAACTCCTTGAGATTTAATATAGACTACATAGTAGACCCGAAATAGCTTGAATACAAGAGTGGAATTAAAAATACAAGGTAACTTTCCTTCTCCTATAGTCTCCTATAGTACGGTTTTCTTTCCCTTTTTCTGTTACAGCTCCTATTTTCCTTTTTTGCCGAAAGAAACTATCCTATCAATTAAATCTTTCCCGAATTGGCTTTCAAATTGTTGATAGACAACGCCAGTAACTTGCTGGAAAGGACGTCTATCTAATTCGTATACATCCATTCCATTTTCCCGTAATCCCCGGATCATATCCCCTTCAATTTTTTTATTATAATCGCGCTGATAGGTAGCTAATTCTTTTAGGGTTTGCATAATAATTTCTTTGTATTGTTTGGGTAACTTTTCAAGATTTTTTTTACTTCCCAAAACTGCATGGGGTCCATAAAAATGACTTGTTAACGCATAATACTTTTGTACTTTCCACAAAGCATTAGAATAGACCACAACAATCGGATTTTCCTGCCCATCAATGATTCCCTGCTGTAAAGCTGTAGAAACATTACCCCATACCATAGGCACTGGAGAAGCACCTAGGGAGACAAAGGCTGCCATATGTACCCGGTTTTGCATGGTTCGAATCTTCATGCCTCTAAGATCTTCCGGTCTTAGCACTTTTCTTTTAGTTGTTAAATGGCGCCACCCGTTTTCCCAGAAACTAATACCTAAAATGCCTTTTGGTTCGAATTGGGTTAGGATGAATTGACCAATATCTCCATCTAAAACTTTATAGGCATGTTCATCCGAAGAAAATAAAAAAGGCAAATCTACCACACCGATTTCAGGTACAAAACTTCCCAGGGGGCCTGTAGAAATGACCGCTACATCTACGGTTCCTATCTGCAAGCCTTCCACCATATCCCTTTCTTCGCCTAATTGTCGATCGGGGTATAACTGTACCTCTACCTTCCCCTTGGTACGCTGGTTTATTAGTTCAGCAAAGCGTACTCCGGCAACATGGGCTGGATGGGCTTCTTGTGCACCGTGGCCGTACTTAAGAATGTATGCTTTTTCTTTTTTGTCTGCCGTTAGTTCAGTCTTTCCGCCTGCGGGTAAGCTCTGGATTAATATAAGCAATACCCAAACAGTAGGTAAAACCCGGTTCATACATTACCCTATTATTGAGTAAAGATGTAAAATCACAATTTAGTTGCTTTACAACTCCTAAAATATATTACAAGTTTAACAAAAAAGTATTAAATCTTCCAGGAGCTCTTTACAGGGGAGGAGCCCGGAATCTGAACCACTTTAAAGATCTACTGGGGGTATATTTCCACATAACTGTTAACTAGGGTACCGCTTTAGAGTTGATTCAAAAATCCACCGGTTGAATCCCGGATGGATCTATTGACCTCCAAAGAGGTGGTGAAAATACTGTATTTCGTTGCTTAGCAAGGATATTACATGAACAGCATTAGAGCTATGGGGGTACGCGAATATACCTACCTAGGGGTGCTCTCTATCCTCTGGGGAGGTTCCTTTGTTTTTATCAAGCTAGCCCTTACAGGTTTACCCCCTCTCTGGATTGTATTCTTCCGGGTCTTTGTGGGTGGAATGATTCTATTAGGATATAGCAGAATTCTTGGCAATGGCCTGCCCCGGAACCTCCGTATATGGGGATCTTTCTTTGTGATGGGTGTCCTGAATAATGTAATCCCTTTTATCTTTATAACTTGGGGCCAACAGTTTGTACCAGCAGGGTTAGCTTCCCTATTGAATGCTTCAACACCCTTCTTTACCGTTATTGTGGCTCATTTAGTTACGCAGGATGAAAAACTAAACCTTCCAAAAATATCGGGAGTATGTATTGGATTTGTGGGGGTAGCGATTTTGATTGGAGTAGATTCTTTTCGCCGGCATGCGTATTCTCTTAAGGGAGAACTAGCTATAATCGGCGCTGCTATCTCTTATGCCCTAGCAGGTGCATGGGGACGCCGGTTCCAATCCCTTAACATTCCTCCCTTAATAACAGCTACCGGACAATTGATCTGCTCCTCAACTGTTCTACTCGTTATCCTTATCCTTACGGGTACTCAAGGAAATTTCTCTTGCCCAAGTTTTTTACCCCTAGGGGCTGTTTTGGGATTGTCTTTTTTATCTACGGCCCTTGCCTATGTTTTGTATTTCCACATTCTCTCTACTTCTGGAGCTACGAATATGCTTCTAGTAACTTTTCTCATTCCTGTTACGACAATCCTTCTTGGGGTGTTTTTTTTTAGA
>JBDNDI010000141.1:0-6957 GCA_046719195.1 Spirochaetales bacterium
TTGGGAAGGAAAACATAAGGTAAGAAAAGTGGTGGTCAAGGTGAGAATGTAATTTGAAATGATGGAACGTGTTCCGAGTAAGACTCGCAAGCAGATAGGTTTGATATTGGCATCTATCCATACAGGTTCAAGTCCAACCTTATGGAAATCTGTTCATGCAGAAGCGGTCCAACAAGGATTTGATTTATTTGTGTTTCCTGGTGGTCCACTTGAAAAAGACGAGTCCTACGAGAGGCAAAGGAACTGTATTTTTCCCCTTGTTCAGACTTTTCTTCAAAAGGGATTCTTAGATGGGATCATTTCTTGGGCTTCGAGTTTAGGCGGCAAAGTTCCTGTTGAAACAATTACAGATTTTCATCAAGCGTTTCGGTCCTTCCCCTGTGTTACTTTAAGTTATCCTGTGGAAGGTTTACCCTGCATTTGGATCGATGCGTATGAAGGGATGAAAAAACTTCTAGATCATTTTCTGGATGAACATAGGGTTCGATCCTTTGCTTTTATCCGTGGGCCTGCTACCCATATTTCGGCTGAAGAACGATACCGAGCTTTTCGGGATACCCTCCGAGAAAGAGGAAAGGAATTACTATTCAAAACTCGCCTAGCTGGACTGTTCATATGGCTTTTTGTGAAAAGGTAAAGATTCAGGGTGTAACGATTCAGAATCCCCCCGATTCTCCTAATACGGACGGCATAAACCCTGATTCGTGCAAAGCGGTACAGATTTCTGACTGCTTCATCAGCGTAGGAGACGATTGTATCGCTATTAAGTCAGGCATGGAAGAGGAAGAAAAGCAGTTAGTAAAACCTTGTGAAAGTATTACCATTAGTAATTGCCAGTTAGAGCGCGGGCATGGGGGTATTGTGTTGGGCAGTGAAACCACAGGGGGAATTCGGAATGTGGTTGTGTCCAACTGCCTTTTCAAGGGAACCGATCGAGGAATACGAATAAAAACCCGAAGGGGGAGGGGAGGAGGGGTAGAGCATATCCGGGTGTCTAACTGTATTATGGAAGAAGTGCTTTCTCCTTTTACCATAAATATGTTTTATGGATGTGGAGCATGGGGGAATGCAACGGTTTCTTCAAAGGATATGTTACCTGTTACATCCGGGACCCCGAAGATTCGTTCTATCTTTATTTCCCATGTATGGGCTTATCAGGTGAAGCTGGCTGCTGCTTTTCTTTATGGATTACCGGAGAGTCCCATTAAAGATCTTCATCTTTCTGAGTGGGCTGTTGAATTAGATTCTGACTACAGGAAGAACGGGAAGGGCGAAGCTATTGAAATGGCTGAAGGGCTTCCTGAATGTGTACGCTCTGGTTTCTATGCGAAGAATGTGGAAGGAATATACTTATCGGGGGTACAGGTTCGTAACGCTCTTGGAAACCCTTTTTACCTGGAAAATATCCGAAATGGATCCATGCATCGACTCGAAGCCTATCCTGCACCCTTGGGGGGACCCCTGGTAGCCTGTACAAACGTGGAAGGAATACCGTTATGAGCTTTGGAGTAAGAGCTCATGACTTTGGAAAGGGAAGCGCTAGGGAATTGTCTTCACGAATTGCTTTATCGGGAGCTTCTTATGTTCAGTTAGCTCCAATGAAAGCCTTAGAAGGTTTCCCTCCCCTAGAGGAGCTGCCGTTATCTACCTCCCTAGTATCTAAACAGGCTAAGGAAATACGAGACGTTTTCGAACGTAAAAATCTGCGTGTTTCTATTCTGGGATGCTATTTTAATTTGGTGCACCCGGACGATAAAATCCGACAGATAGGGATCCAACAATTTCAAAAGTACTTAAAAACTGCAAAACACTTTGGAACAACTCTCGTAGGAACTGAAACGGGGTCAATGCGAGCGGATTATGGCCCGGATCCAGCAAACGCAGGAGAAATCGCTTTTAAGACATGTTTGGAAACGCTAGAAATGCTTGTGGCAACAGCCCAGGATTCAGGTTCTATCGTGTGTATTGAGGGAGTGACCCACCACGTTATTTATAATCCTAGAAGGATGCAACGGGTCATTCAGACAATAGGATCCAATCATTTGGCAATTGTATTTGATCCAGTTAATTTAATGACGCCGGATCTAGCCTCAAGACAGGAAGCTTTATATGATGAATGCTTTTCCCTCTGGGGAAATCGAATTGCTGTAATACACCTAAAAGACTTTCTATTGGGAAATCAAAAGATTACAGTTGTGCCTGCAGGGAGCGGGCAACTCGATTATCCTCTTCTTTTCCGTTATTTAAATCAATTAGGTAAAAAAGTGGATCTTATTCTGGAAAATTGTCCGCCGGACAGAATATCCTCTGCCTTAATTCGTTTAAAACCTCTTCTGGACGCATACGCGCTCTCTGTGTAAGATACGACTGTACATTACCTTCAATCAAAAATAGGGAAACAGGGAGGACAGTATGTCAGATTTTCTGCAATGGCATCATGAGACAATGGCTACCCGGACCGTGGAGGCGTTAAAAAAACACGACTTTGACGCGGTGTATTTTCCCCACCGGGATCAGGCGGTGGAACATGTTCTTTCTTTTATTAAACCGGGGGACAGGGTTGGGTTCGGTGGTTCCATGAGTATACAGGCCTTAGGTTTGGTAGATAAGGTAAAAGAAAAAGGGGCGGTACTTTTAAATCATAATGCACCGGGGCTTACACCGGAAGAGAAGAATGAAATCCGGCGGCAGCAACTCGTCTGCGATGTGTTTCTCTCAGGGACCAATGCAATTACCCTAGACGGCTGTATTGTAAATGTGGATGCCTATGGAAACCGAACCAATGCCCTTACCTTCGGCCCGAAAAAGATCATCATTGTGGTGGGAATGAACAAGATCCGCAAGGATGTGGACGAGGCTCTGGAACGGGTACGGCACTATGCAGCGCCTTTAAACAATAAACGAATTGGTACCTCTAATCCTTGTACGGTCTCCGGTACCTGTTCAGAATGTACAACAAAAAGCAGGATATGCCGAGTGTACTCGATTTTGCGGAGGAAACCTGGTCTTTCCGATACTTCCGTAGTAATAATTGGAGAAGCCTTAGGGTTTTAACCCTCTGCAAGCCCGGATACTGCATTAGATGATCGTTGTCTTATCCAAACTAGTCTCTGCCTTTTTATTACCTCCGGGGATTTTCATACTTCTAGGAATGGGAATTGCTGCCTATGCCTTCCTGAGCAGCAAAAAGGTGCAGGTTGAAGGGGTAAAAAAGCAAGCTAGGGGGGTAGCTTATCTGTCTTTGGGGAGCGCCCTAATCCTCTACTTTATTTCTATTGAACCTGTGGCGGAAATACTTTTATACCCGTTAGAGAATCCTTATCCTCCTTTCTCTGAGCTTAAGAAATCTCCCGATACCCTGCTATTCCCTATAGTTTCCCAGCTCGAAGGAATTGTGGTATTGGGAGGCGGGACGGTTTCGCATTCTCCTGAAGAAGGTTCAGATTCCTTACGGCCGGACCCTCTCAAACGGCTCCTCTATGCCGTGCGGATTCACCGAGTTGCAACCCGCTTAGGGTTGCGACTTCCTTTAGTTTTAGTCGGAGGTAAGGTGTTTGATACAGGACAGGAGGCAGAGGCAGAGGTTATGGCCCGGTTTGCCCGGGAGTGGGATGTACCCGAAGAGCTTATTTTTATCGAAGCGGGAAGCCGGACCACCTGGCAAAACGCACAGAAGACAGCCCAAACCTTTCCCTTGCGGAAAATCCTGTTAGTTACTTCAGCTTACCATATGCCTAGAGCCATGTGGTGTTTTACGCAAGCAGGATTCCAACCTACACCTGCTCCTACGGATTATAAAATTAACAGAGGGATCCCCTACGATTTAGAGAGTTTCCTGCCCACTGGAAACAGTTTTGAGAATTCCCGCCGGGCCTTGCATGAGTACTTGGGGCTTTTTCTTTATCGACTGTTTTATCGATAGAAAGATTGCCGGCTACCCCGTCAGGCTGAAAGATGTTAGCTTGCGAGATATTGAGCCGTGGAAGCTAAGGCGAAACAGTCACAGATGCGGGATACTGGAAAAAGGCAGGAACAGGTTGCAGATGAAGGGGGAAGACCCTGTGCAGGGTTTGAAGCAGGTTGTATATGTCGAAGCACGATTCTTTAAGCCCTGATGGTGAGGTGCTAAGTGCCTACGCAAGGTTTGACGCATTTACAGGAGAAAAAGGAGGAGCGGATGAATCAAAAGGAAGCGGAGCGCGGAGAGGGTCGAGAGAGTGAACCAAGGCGGGAGCAAGGCCAAGCGCCACCCCCTTCCCTTATATCCTTGCCCCGTATTATGCGGGGCATGGCTGTAATTTTTGGATTCCTTTATCTGGGACACCTAACAGGCCCGTACCTTCCTTTGTCTGTTCCGGCCAGTGTGGTTGGTATGATTTTGCTCGCGATTACTCTTGTTTCCGGGATTCTTCCTCTGCGCTGGGTAGAAGATGCCTCCCGGCTTCTTTTACACCATCTTTCCTTATTTTTTGTTCCGGCCGGTGTGGGACTTTTAGCCTATGGGGAACTTCTGAAATCCTCCTGGGCTCCCCTCATCATTGCTGTGATCCTGGGTACGGTTGTTACATTCTTGAGCACCGCTATTGTCTATACCCTGTTGAAAAAGGTACGGAACCGAAGGAAGTCCTTCCAGGGGTCCGTATGATTTTCCTTGTGATAACCCTCATTACGTATGCCTTAGCCCTTACCTTTCAACAGAAGCTCTCAAGAAACGTAAAAACTCTTTCCTGGATTCCATCTCTTTTCCACCCCGTGCTTGTATCAGTTTTAGGTATATCCCTCATATTGACCCTTTCCAACACCCCCTACGAAGTATACAAACAGGGGACGGAGGGGCTATCGTTTCTTTTAGCTCCCTCTGTAGTGGCTCTTGCAGTACCCCTTTACAAAGAGTGGAAACGGTTACAGAAGGAAATGGGGGCCATTCTTGTAACCCTTACCTTTGGTTCTTGGGTGGGAATTATCTCATCTGTGGCACCCGCACTCCTTTTTTCTACCCCTCTAGAGGTAGTCGCTTCTCTTGCCCCCCGTTCGGTTACTACCCCTATAGCTATGGATATCGCAGCTAGTTGGGGTGGCTTGGCTTCCTTAACCGCTGCGGTTGTGGTTTCAACGGGAATCGTGGGAGCTCTGCTTGGCCCAATACTTTTACAGCTTTTTCACTGGATAGAAGAGGCAGCCTTCGGCTTGGCAATGGGAGTAGCTTCTCACGGCATAGGCACAGCTAGAGCATTGGAGATTAGTGAAAAGGCCGGTGCGTATTCTGCCCTAGCCCTAGGCTTAAATGGAATTCTTACATCGATTTGGGTACCCCTTTTAATTCAATGGCTCTAATTCAGGGGCGCGTGGAAACAAGAAGGCCAAACCGGCGTCTTGTTTTACTGAAGCGTTCCAAAGGTGAAACTTCTTTTGACCCAGTAGCGCAATAATTCCTGTGTTTTATTAAGGCAGAGATTTGCCAGGGCCAGGAACCGTTTCATCGGTTTCGTGTTGCCTTTTCTCGTAGAAAACCAGTCCCACCCGTTGGATGTGATCGAGTGACTCAGGATTTTTAATTTGGTGATAAAAGGATAAATCGATCATATACGGTAACGACAGTCCTCGATTTCGTCCATAATTCGATACAGTACCCGTTCGTTTAAACCAGCTTTTCCTATCAGTGTTAAATCAATATCTGAACCATTTTTAAAATTACCTTTAGCCCGGGAACCGTACAATACGACTTCTCCCACTTCGGGAAAACATTCAAGTAGAGAGTGAATCCAATTTATAGTTTCTTTTTTTTTGGCCAAATTGTCCAGTCATACTGCTTTTTCTTTAAGAGATTGTAGTAGTGTAATTAAGGTTAGGAATTCAGGGTGATAAAAATTGATAATAGCTATTGCAATTCTTTGTGCAGTTTCTTCGTTATAAGGGTGGGTGGTAAGGGTTCGATCTTTTACCTTTTTCATACCTAGTGGACAAATAATATTGTGAAAATCAATTTCATCAACTGATGATTCTCAGATAAAGAAAGTTATGTTAGAGTTGGGAGAGTCGGCCTCTTTTATCATATGTATGGCAAGGAAGATCCAAGCTGAGTTTTTTGGGATAAATCAGATCGTTCGATCTGATCCGAGTCTTCCCTTTGGGGGAACCCAAAAGTCTGGAAAGCAGGGAATTGAAGGGAGTTAAATCATGAACCCCACCGGTGAAATAGTGATAAAAATATTTGCCTCTCTCTTTCGCTGGGTCAGAGAGTCCGAGGTGCATCTCACCCTGGAAGGCCCTACCCCTATAGCAAAGATAATCCAACAACTAGGAATTCCCGAAGAAGAGGTGGCGGTGATAATCCGGAACGGTAAGCAGGTTAGGTTTGATATCGATGTAGAGCCAGGCGACACTATCTCTCTCTTTCCGGTAATTGATGGAGGATAACATTGCCTTCTGTCTCTTTAGAGCATAACCGGTATTTCCGCCAGCTTCTCCTTCCGGGTGTAGGGGAGGAGGGGCAGCAGAAATTACAACAGGCCCGGGTACTTGTTATTGGAACGGGCGGGTTGGGATCTCCCGTACTGTATTACCTGGCTGCAGCAGGGGTAGGAACTTTGGGTTTTATGGATGATGATCAGGTGGAAATTACCAACCTGCAGCGTCAAATACTGCATTGGGAAAAGGATCTGAATCAACCTAAAAGCCGGTCCGCTTTAGAAAAATTACAAGCATTTAATTCTTCTCTGCAATACGAGCCGTATTCCCTTAGATTAACCGAACAAAATGCACAGGACTTTATTCCAAAGTATGATCTTGTAATCGCTGCGGTAGATAATAACGAAACGCGGGCCTTGATAAACCAAATGTGCTATTTCTATAAGATTCCCTGGATCGATGGAGGTATTCGGGAGTTTGTAGGTACGCTTTCAGTGTTTCTTCCCCCGCATCCTCCCTGTTATGCTTGTATGTACAATCGGCCTTACA